>CAZIIB010000263.1:0-5792 GCA_964539125.1 uncultured Thermoanaerobaculia bacterium
AAGGCGTTCGGCGAGCTGGTGGTGCTGGACGGCCTCGACCTCGAGGTGGCGACCGGCGAGTCGGTGGTGGTGATCGGGGGGTCGGGGGTGGGCAAGAGCGTGATGCTCAAGCACGTCATCGGTCTGCTGCATCCCGACTCCGGCCGCGTGCTGGTCGACGGCGTCGACCTGGCCGAGATGGGCAACCGGGAGCTCACCCGCTTTCGGAGCCGCTTCGGCATGGCGTTCCAGGAAGTGGCCCTCTTCGACTCCATGAACGTGGCCCAGAACGTGGGCTTCGCTCTGCATCGCCTGACCGACCTCTCGGCGGAGCAGATCGCGGTGCGGGTCGACGAGTGCCTGCGCCTGGTGCGCCTCGAGGGCGTGGGCTCGAAGATGCCCTCGGAGCTCTCCGGCGGCATGCGGCGGCGCGTGGGGTTCGCCCGAGCCATCGCCAACGAGCCGGAGATCCTGCTCTTCGACGAGCCGACCACCGGCCTCGACCCGGTGACCACCGCCTTGATCGACGAGGTGATCCTGGACCTCACCGGGAGCCTCGAGACCACCGCGATCACCATCACTCACGACATGACGAGCGCGTTCCGCATCGCCGACCGCATCGGCCTGCTGTGCGGCGGTAGGATCGTCGCGCTCGCGCCGCCCGAGGAGTTCCGGGAGCTCGAGGATCCGCGAGTCCAGCAATTCATCCACGGCGAGGCCGAAGGGCCGATGACCGACCCGCGGGAGGTACCCTGCGGGCCCCGGGACGCCGGGCCGGACACGGCCGTCGATCTGGAGGCGGCCGAGCTCAGGGAATCGGAGAGGGGAGCTCGATGAACCAGGCGTTGAAGGTGGGGGCTTTCGCCACCGTCGTCCTCTTGCTGCTGGCCGTGATGATCCTCAAGATCGAGGACATCGACCTCTTCGGAGGGGCCAAGCGGAGCGTGGTCGCAGAGTTCACCTCGGTGGCCGGCCTCGACGACAAGGCCTCGGTCCGCGTGGCCGGCGTGCGCATCGGCCGTGTCGACGGCATCGGCCTGGCCGACGACAAGGCCCACGTGCGGCTGGTGATCGAGAAAGACGTGCCCATCACCCAGGGGACCACCGCGCGGATCGCCAACATGGGCCTGCTGGGCGACAAGTACGTGGTTCTCACCCTCGGCCCCGCGGGCGCCCCCCTCCTGTCCGACGGCACAGTGATCCCGGGCACGACGCCGCCCACGTTCGACGAGGCGCTCTCCAAGTTCAGCAAGCTCGGCGATTCCCTCGAGTCCATGACCACCGCCGGCGGTCAGGGGAGCCTCGATCGGCTGATCCAGAACCTCGAGGCGGTGAGCGCCGACATCCGCGATCTCGTGGAGGCGAACCGCGAGCAGGTCGACGCCAGCCTCTCGAACGTCCGCCAGTTCACCGGCACCCTGGCCACCGAGCTGCCCAAGCTGAGCAGCCAGGTGGCGCAGGTCCTCGACCGCATGGACCGTACCCTGGCCCAGCTCGAGGGCACCGTGGGGGACAGCCGTCCCGACCTGACGGCGACGATCTCGAACATCCGGAAGCTCACCGCCGACGCCCAGACCTCGGTCGACAACCTGAACGAGGTCACCGGGCGCCTCGCCCGGGGCGAGGGCTCCATCGGCAAGCTCCTGACCTCCGACGAGGCGCACGACGAGCTGGTCTCGACCCTGGAGTCGGTCCAGTCGGGGGTCAAGAGCCTGAGCGGGGCCCTCGGCGGCATCCAGAAGATCCAGCTCAACCTCGGCCTGGAGAGCTACTACCTCCAGTCGCAGAGCGACTCGCGCAGCGCGTTCACCTTGAACATCGACCCCCACGGCGACAGCGGCACCCTGTACCGGGTGGGGGTGGTCGACAGCCCGGAGGGCAGGACCCGCACCAAGACCCGCGAGACCACGGTGATCCAGCCGGACGGCACCCGGGAGACGACCACCACCGAGACCTTCGAGCAGACGAACGGCACGACGATCTCGGCGCTCTTCGGCTTCCACCTGTTCGACGACAGCCGCTTCTGGGCCGGCGCCATCGAGTCGACCGGCGGGGTGGCGGTGGAGTACCCGCTCTTCGACAAGCGGCTGCTCCTGTCCCTCGAGGCCTTCGACTTCAACCGCCACGACAACCTCGATCCCCACCTGCGCCTCTCCGGGCGCTTCCGCCTCAACGACCGGCTCTACCTGAAGGCCGGCTACGACGACTTCCTGGTGGGGCAGAGGGACTCGCTCTTCTTCGGCGGCGGCATCACCTGGCGCGACGACACGCTGAAGTACCTGCTGGGGAGTGTCCCGAAGCTCTGACCGGATGCCCCCCGCAACCCCTCTGATCCCCTTCCCACCCTCGCGGGGGGAGAGGGAACGAGGGCGAGGGGGGCGATCCGACAGGTCTCTGCGTGGATGAAGGCCCGGGCCGGGAAGATCTCGCCGAGTCGCTCGGCGTGGGTGGGGGGGCTACGCCGCCCGACGCCCATGTCCATCCTGCCGTCGTTTCGACGTGGCGGAGATTCATCCGATCAGAGCTCGGGTTCCCGGCCGGTCAGGCGGCGGAAGGCCGCGAGATAGCGCTGGCGGGTGCCATCGACCACGTGCTCGGGCAGCTCCGGCGGCGGCGACTCATGGTCCCAACCGCTCTCGTCGAGCCAGTTGCGCACGTACTGCTTGTCGAACGAGGGCGGCTCCTGCCCCGGCCGCCATTGCGTCACGTCCCAGTAGCGCGAGGAGTCCGGCGTCAGCGCTTCGTCCACCAGCAGCAGCTCGCCGTCGGCCAGTCCGAACTCGAACTTGGTGTCGGCGAGGATCAGGTCCCGCGCGGCCGCGTGGGCGGCGGCCCGCGAGTAGAGGTCGAGGGTGAGGTCGCGAAGCCGGCCCGCGAGGCGGGGTCCGAGGCTCCCCTCCACCAGCGCGAACGAGACGTTCTCGTCGTGCTCTCCCTTGGCGGCCTTGGTGGCCGGGGTGAAGATCGGCTCGGGTAGCCGGCTCGCGCGGGTGAGCCCGTCGGGCAGCGCGATGCCGCAGACCTCGCCCCGCGCGCGGTACTCCCGGAAACCGCTCCCCGCGAGGTAGCCGCGTGCGACGCACTCGAAGTGAACCACTTCGGCCTTGCGCACCAGGGCGCTGCGCCCGGCGAGGCGGGGAAGCTCCGGCCCGAGACGCTCGCGCAGCTCCCGGGGAAAGTCCTCGAGACGGGAGGCGATCAGGTGGTGGGGCACGGCGTCGGCCAGGCGCTCGAACCAGAAGGCCGAGAGCTGGTGCAGGATCTTCCCCTTGTCCGGGATCCCCGGGTGGAGCACGTGATCGTAAGCCGACAGGCGGTCGGTGGCGACGATCAGGAGCTCTTCGCCCAGGTCGTAGACGTCCCGCACCTTGCCTCGGAAGGGCGGTGGGAATCCGGGGAGCTCGGTCTGCCAGAGGGCTGTCATGGAAGGTCTCCGGGGGAGCGCCGTCGGGTCAACCGCTCACCTCGGCCTGGCGGCGCTGCAAGGTGCTCGAGAATTCGCGCTCGATGGCGCTCATCAGGCCCGGACCGTGCATCGGTTCGAGATCGCCCGGGTCCAGATCCTCCAGGTCGACCACCTCGAACACCGCGAGCTTGTCCAGGCCCTTGAGCGAGGCCACGCCCAGCTTGCGCAGGCCGACGGTGATCGTGCCACCGCCCCGGCCGGCCACGAGCTCGGGGACCTGCAGGGCCACGTAGCCCCGCTCGTTGGCGCTCACGCGGTAGAGCTCGGGGAAGTGGTTCTCGGCGTCGAGCTGCTCGAGGAAGGCCTTCGTGGCGACGATGCCTTCGTTCACCAGGTTGCCGTTGCGGTTGATGTAGGAATAGAACTGCCGCGATTCGGCCTCCCGGTCCACCACGTCGACGTTCTTCTCGAGCAGAGGCGAGAAGAAGCGCAGGACCACCTCCTCGCGATAGCCCAGGTTGACCAGCATGGTCTTGATCTCCTCGATCTCGCGGGAGGCCTTGCCGGTGGTCAGGCGCGAGAGCTCCACCACGCCGTGGCCGAAGAACTCGTAGCGCTCGGCTCCGCTCTCGCCGACATGGATCGGGATCAGGCGATACTGGCCGTAGTTGAGGGCGATCCGCACGCCTCGATCGAACGGGAAGCCCTCGCTGAGCGCCTGGCTGTAGAGGCGCTGGACGTGGATCGCCGCGGTGAGCATACGGCGGCCCCGCCGGCTCGAGTAGAAGGCGCCGTCGCCCAGGTACTTCTCGAGCTTCAAGCGCTGGCCGTCGGCCATCCGGTTGACCCGTCGCTGGAAGCGAAACATCTTGCGGAAGGAGGCGTCCTGGGTCTCCGATCCCGAGCGGCGGAGCACCGAAACGACATGGGAGAAGTCGGCGATGTCGTAGATCATGCCGAAGCGGTGGACCTGGGGATCGATCACCCACGGCGCGGCGAAGTCGAGAGGCCGGGTGGTGGGCGAGAGCTCGAGCTCCGAGCGCCCCACCAGGGTGCGGTTGAGGCCGTCGCGGCTGGATACGAAGCCGTCGCCGGAGCGCTGGACCGGCACGATCATGCGGCGCAGGCCGTGGAGCAGCTCGAACTCCTTGAGCTTGAGCAGAAGCCGCTCCCAGACCTCGATCTGCTCGCGGCTGGGCAGAGTGGCGGCGTCGTAGCCCGGGCGGCTGGCCAGGTAGCGCGCGTAGCCCGGGCGCGTCAGGAGGTCGCGCGGCCGATCCGGGTCGCCGCCGAGCAAGTGGCGCGCCGCCAGCGCGAGATCGGGGTCCGAGACGAGGCGCTCCCGGTGCCAGACGTCGAGCGCCTCCAGCCGACGGCGGAGATCCCGCCCGTCGATGTGCAGGTAGCCGGCGAAGTAGCTGTTGAGCTCGGCGAGGTTCGAGCCGATGTGGTCCTCGGTGAAGATCAGGACGTTGTCGATCATACGGGTCAGGAGCCGGGGGAAGAGCTCCTCCTCGATCTCGTCGGTGTCCGAGGCGAGGCGCTGGACCAGGTCGTAGGTCGCCGACTGGATCCGGTCCACGTAGCGGTCGAAGACCCGGTACTTGATGTCGTCGCCGTGGCGCCGCCCGATCTCGGCGTCGGAGCGGGTGACGCGCCGGGGCGTCTCCTTGAGGAGGGCCGCCAGGTCGAGGGAGTGATGGAGCCAGAAGAGCTCCGGGAACTGGCGGCCGTAGCTGGAGATGGTCACGTTCTCCACCGCGCGCGCCAAGTGCGCGAGGTAGGTCTCCCAGGCCTGTGCGTACGCCTTGCGGTCGGTGGGCCGGCGCCGGAAGATTCCGACCTGAAAGCTCTCTTCGTGGAGAATGTACTGAATGATGGACTGGCGCAGGGCTTGGAGCCGCTCGGTGACCAGGACCGGGTAGCCCTGGAGCGGAGTGGAGGTCTCGTCCTCGAGGTAGATCGGCTGCGGAGGAGGGAGGACGAACCGGCCCTCTGCGGACAGCCGGCGGATCTCCTCGGGCTCCGGGTGAAAGAAGTTGAACGGTCCCTGGAGGTGGAGGAGGATCGCCGCGTCATTCATCGCCGTGCCGCCGTTCGGTGCTAGCGGTATAGCATACCCTCCCGCCGAGCGGACCGCGGCGTTGAATTCATGTATCGAGGGGAGAGGGAAGATGACCGAGCTCGTCCAGGTGGAGATCCTCAGCGGCGGTGTGCCGGATGCGGAGGTACTCGTCGTCGGGTGTTTCGAAGATGAGGAGCCTTCCGTCCGGGACCTGCCGCCGTCTTCTCGAATGCCGCTACATCAATAGGCACACGGCGGCGGAGATTCGACCTTCCCTGCGGTCGGAGCCCGAGCCGATTCGCCCTCGGGATCGGTGATATTCTCGACGCTCCATGGTCCTGA
>CAZIIB010000264.1:0-5769 GCA_964539125.1 uncultured Thermoanaerobaculia bacterium
GGATGATCAGGCCCCGCACCGAGCCGAGGAACAGGAAGATCACCAGGATGACGATCAGCAGGGTCTCGGTGAGGGTCTTGAGCACCTCGTGGATGGCGTCCTTGATGTAGCCGGTCGAGTCGTAGGCGATCGCCGCTTTCATTCCCGCCGGAAGCTGGGACTGGATCTCGGGCAGGGCGTCCCGCACTCGGCTGATGACGTCGAGTGAGTTGGCCGTGGGAAGCACCCAGACGCCGATGAAGACCGCGGTCTGGCCGGTGAAGCGGACCTCCGAGTCGTAGCTCTCGGCGCCCAGCGCCACCTCGGCGATCTCGCCCAAGCGCACCACCACGCCGTCCTTCTCCTTGACCACGAGCTGGCGGAACTCGTCGGCGGTCTGGAGCGCGGTGTTCGCCACCAGGTTGACCGACACCATCGATCCCTTGGTCCGGCCCAGCGCCGAGAGGTAGTTGTTCTGGGCCAGCGCCTGGCGCACGTCCGAGGGCGAGATGCCGCGCGCCGCCATCTTGTTCGGCTCGAGCCAGATCCGCATGGCGAAGGTGCGGTCGCCCAGGATGTCGGCCTTCTGCACTCCGCCGATGGAGGAGAGCTTGGGCTGGACCACCCGGGTCAGGTAGTCGGTGATCTGGTTCTGGTCCAGGTCCTCCGAGGAGAAGCCGATGTACATGGACGCGAACTGCGTGTCCGCGGTCTGAAGCTGGATGATCGGGGCCTCGGCCTCGGGCGGCAGGTCGTTGCGCACCTGGGCGACCTTGGCCTGGATCTGGGTCAGCGCCGCATTGGTGTCGTAGTTGAGCTTCAGGTGGACGGTGATGGTGGACACGCCCTGGGCGCTCGACGACTCCATGTAGTCGATGCCGTCGGCGCTCGCGATGACGCGCTCGAGCGGCGTCGTGATGAAGCCGCGCACCAGGTCGGCGTTGGCGCCCACGTAGGCCGTGGTCACGGTGACGACGGCGACGTCGCTGCGTGGGTACTGGCGCACGGAGAGCGAGCGCACCGCCTGGATGCCGGCGATCAGGAGGATCAAGTTGACCACGATCGCCAGCACGGGCCGTTTGATGAACAGGTCGGTGATCTTCATGACGAGACTCGAGCTCCTATTCCTCTCCAACTTCCGCCCCTCGGGGAAGGGGATCGCAGGGTTGCGGGGGCGATCCGATCAACTATCGGTCGGGTTCGGCGACGGGTCGTTGCTCGGCTGCACCTCGTTGTTCACCAGCACCGCCGCTCCGTTTCTCAGCTTGAAGACGCCCGACGTCACGACCTCCTCGCCGGGCTCGAGCCCCGAGAGCACCGCCACCTGGTCGCCGCGGGAGGCGCCCAGCTCGACGAACTTCTGGCTCACGCCGCGGTAGGTCTTGCCGTCGGGCCCCTTCAGATCGTCGACCACGTAGACCGAGTCGCCGTACGGCGCGTAGCTGATCGCAGAGGCCGGCAAGGCGATCACCGAGGAGCTCTCGCTGAGGTGCGCTTGGGCCTCGACGAACATCCCGGGCTTGAGCACCTCCTTCAGGTTGTCGAAGGTCGCCTGCACCTGGACGTTGCGGGTCGCCGGGTCGACGATCGAGTCGATCGCCGTGACCTTGCCCACCAGCGGGTCGGCCTCGTCCCCCGCCGGGCGCGCCGGTCCCTCGACGGTCACGCTCACCTCCGTGCCCACAGCCAGCCGCGAGACCTGCTGTTGGGGGACCGAGAAGTTCACGTAGACCGGGTGGAGCGCCTGGAGGGGCACCACCGGGTCGCCGCCCTTGAGGTACTGGCCCAGATCGACCTGCCGGATGCCCAGGATGCCCGAGAAGGGCGCCCGGATCGTCTTGCGCGCGATCGTGGCGCGGATCTCGCTCGCCCGCGCCTCGGCCTGGGTGAGCTGGGCGGTCGCGTCGTCGAGCTCGGCCTGGGAGGTCACCCCCTTGTCGCGGAGGTTCTGGATCCGCGCGAGATGGGTGCGGGCGAGGTCGCGCTGCGCCTGGGCGGCCCGGAGCTGCGCCTCCTCCTGCTTGGTGTCGAGCCTGACCAGCACGTCGCCCTGCCGGACCTTGGCGCCGGAGTCGAAGGCGATCTGCTGGACGATGCCGGGCAGGTCGGCGGCGACCATCACGCCCTGGACCGCCGCCGCCGTGCCGATGGCGGAGATCGTCCCGTCCCAGCGTGCCGGGGAGGTGGTTACGGTGGTGACCGCCTCGGGCGGCGGCTGGTAGGCCTTGCCCTGGGCGATGGCGGCCTGTACCTGGCGGTACTTCACCGTGCCGAGCGCCGTCACGACGACGGCCACGACGATGAGCATCAGAGTCATTCGCTTTGCCAGGGGGGGGTCTCCTCGTTACCTGGCGTCGGGCGCTACTGGATGTCGATGTGCCGCTCGTCGAGCAGCGAGCCGGTGGCGCGCGCCATCTCGGCGAGGGCCGCGCGGTAGTCGGTCAGGGCCTGGATCTCGGAAAGCCGGGCGCTCGCCAGGTCGTTCTGGCGGGTGAGCACCAGGAAGTTGGTGGACAGCCCGGCGGAAAAACGGTCTTGCTCGGCCGAGAGCTGGACCTCGGCCGCCTTGCGCTCGGCGCGGGCGGCGTCGATCCGGCCCGCGGCCGTCTCGACGGCGGCCGCCGCGTCCAGGACCTCGGCGCGGATGGCCTTCTGGGCGCCGGAGAGGTCGGCTTCGGCCTGCCGCTCGGTGTCGGCGGCGATCCGGGCGTTCGCCCGCGCGGCGCGGTTGCCGATGGGCACCTGGAGCTGGACCGACAGCCGGGCGTCGTCGTAGTCGGAGCTCCCGAGCTGGCCGACGGCGTCGCCCAGGTTGCCCTCGAGCCCCGGGGGGACGTCGGAGGGCAGGCCCGGGAAGGAGCTGCCGGCCGCGTTGCGCGCTCCCTTGAGGCCGAAGCGGTCGTAGGAGGCGACCAGGTCGAGGGCCGGCAAGATCCGGTTCTTGGCGAAAGCGCTCTCGGCGCGGCGGCGCTCGACGGTCGCCTTGGCGGCGTCGAGCTCGGGTCGCGACGCCAGGGCCCGGCTCATCGCCGCTTGGGCGTCGACCGGCGTGAGCGTGACCTCGGGCTCGTCGACCGGGTCCAGCCGCTCCGGCCACAGGTCGTCCTGGGCACCCAGGATCAGGCGCTTGAGGCCGGTCTCGGCACGGGCCGCGGCCTCCCGGGCGGCCAGCAGGTCGCCCCGCCGGCGCTCGAGCTCGGCGCGGGGTTGGGCGATCTCGGTCTCGGGCGAGCTGCCGGCGTCGATCCGGATCTGGGTCTCGGAGAGCTGCTTCTCGGCGAGCTCCACCGCCTCCTTCTCGACGCCCACGGCGCGCCGGGCGGCGACCAGCGACCAGTAGGCCTGCTCCACCGCGGCCACCGTCTCGGTGACCTGTCGGCGGAGCGTCGCCTGGGCCTGGTCGCGGTCGGCGGAGGCGACCTCCAGGCCGTAGCGCGCCGAGTCGATGGCCCGGTCGCGCAGGAGCGGCTGGCGGACCTCGACCCCGAGCTGGGTCTGGTAGGCCGGCGACAGGAAGACGAAGGCGCCGTTGGTCGTGACCCGCGACGAGCCGGTGGAGACCGAGAGGAGGGCGCCGGTGGGCAGGAGCTGATCGAGGGACGCGCTCGCCTGGGTGGTGCGAGCGGTCGGGGCGAGCTCGCCCTCCGGCGCGCCCGAGAAGGAGGAGTTGACCGGGGAGGTCACCTTCTCCCAGCCGGCATCGACCGTGAGCTGCGGGTCGTAGGCTCCCTGGGCACCGGTGACCGAGGCCTCGGCGGAGTCGAGGGCCGCGCGCTGGATGACGATGTTCTCGTTCGTCTCGAGGGCGTGCTCGATCGCCTGCTCGAGGGTCAGGGGCTTGCCGGCGTCTGGCTCGGCCGCGCGGAGGGCCGGCGCGAAGGCCGGAATGCTGAAGCAAAGGAGCGCCGCGGCGACAGTGCGCGCCCGGGCTCCTGAAAGATGCATGAAGCTCACCTAGATCCTCCCTGGAGCTCGACTTTCTGGATGCAGGGGTGGAGCGCCTCGACGAAGCGCTCCACCCCGTGGGGATCGATGGCGACCAGGGCTTGCGTCTCGCAAGCGTTGAGCTCGAGGCCGCTCTCGACGACCCGGCGAATCGCGCTCACCGGATCCTCGAAGAACCGGCGCCGGAACCCTTCGTCGGTCGCCAGGCGCCCGATCACCCGCTCTACGTTGGACTGACTCATGGCGTTTCCCTCGTCCTCATTCATGACGAACGACGTCGCGGCATTTCGACCACCGCCGGTCACGATCGTCCCCGCCGGCGGACCGCTCGGGCCGTGGCGGGTAGGCACCTCTCTTCCCAAGGAGCGTGCCAACCGGGGAAAACGCCGGCCGCGAACCCTCAACGGCCGAGGTTTGAAAGACTTACGGGCGGAGGCCGGAAAGGTTCAGGTCAGGGGCGGGGTGCACGAAAATCGACAGTCTGTCGAAAAAACCGCAGACCGGCGCAGGCGAGAGGCCCGCGCCACGCCGGATCCCCCGATTGGGACCGGCGGGTATCATCGGGGGCCTCAGCCGCGTGTCTTCGGGTTTCGACGACCCTGAGAGGGAGGTCTAGATGCGACCGAACCACCTGGCGACTCTCGCCATCGTTCTGGCGGCGCCGCTGCTGGCAGCGGCCGGGCCGGGTCGAGGCGACGACCGGACCGCTCACGGGGGCTTCACCGGCGAGGTGAAGCCGGTTCTCTTCGTGAAAGACGTCCAGGGGAGCGCACCCTTCTACCGAGATGCCCTGGGTTTCGAGCTGTTGAGCTATGCCGGCTCCAAGGAGGATCCCTACTACGCGGAGCTTTCGGCCGGAGGCTCCAAGCTCGGGCTGCACGAGCCGACGTCCCCGGGACAGGCGACGCGGATAGGCCAGGCGCGTATCTACCTTCGCGTCAAGGATCTCGAACGCCATCGGGCCCGGGTCGCGGCCTGGGGTGCCGAGCCCGGTCCGGTCGTGAAGACCGATTGGATGGACTTCTTCATCGCTCGGGATCCGGACGGCAACGAGATCGCCTTCGCCGTCACCGATCCAGATCGTCACTCCATCGACCCGTGGTGAAACCGGCGCCTGCGGCCGGATCCCGGCTGCTCGGCGGGGTTGCGATCGGCCGCGCCACCGGTCGAGGCGCTTCTGCGTATTGGAGCCCGTAGTTCTCGATTCGGGCATCGAGCTGGGGGCGGGTGGCTCTTCCTGTACAACAGGGGAGACCCCACGAGGGGCGAGACCCGAAGGACCCTAGGAACACCCTTTCCCATCGAAGCTCCGATATGACTTGACAGGCTGGATGCCCATCGGTACCATCAAGAGCGACAAGGAGATTGTCCGATGGGATCACATATGACGGACAAGACGGGGAGAGCCCTCGTCGAGTTTCTGGACCGGGCGGCGGAGAAGGGCTGGCTGAACAAGAACACGGCTGCGGGTTATCGAGCCGCGTGCCAGAGGATCCTGGAGATCGACCCCGACTGGGAGCGCGTGGATCTATCTACGCTTGAAGTGGATGACCTCATCCAACGCTTCGTGACTCTCAAGGGCGGGGAATACAGCCCCAGGTCGCTCGAGACTTACAAGTCCCGATTCGGGAAGGCGATTCAAACCTACCTGGATTGGGCAGACGATCCTTCCTCGTGGAGGCCACCTACGCCGACGCGACGGAAGAGGGGCGGGCAGTCGAGCTCTTCGCCTCCCGTTGAGGGGAGCAGCGCAAGCAACCGCAGGCACCGTCCACCGACCCAGCCCTCCCCAACCGACGGCATGATCACCTACCCGTTTCCTGTCCGAGAAGACGTCGCTGCGCA
>CAZIIB010000265.1:0-5765 GCA_964539125.1 uncultured Thermoanaerobaculia bacterium
TGGTCACCCGGCCGCCCCGGTTCTTGTACTCGTCGACGAACTCCATCCAGCGCCGAAAGTTGTCCTTCCAGGCGATCTCGTCGGCGGTCGTCCAGTCGTACCAGTACGAGCCGTGGGCCTGGCGGCTGGGGCTGAAGAAGTCCCAGAGCGAGGGCAGGGTGTACTCCTCGTGCCACTCGGCCCTCCGCTCGCGCATCAGGTCGCGGCTCGCCTCGTAGATGGTGAAGGTCGGGTCGATGGTGAAGTCGAGAGCGAGGAGCTCGTCCATCACCTGGTTCCAGCGCTCGCTCCCGGGCCGGGCGGCCTGGGCCCAGAGGCGCCCGGCCTGGCCGAAGCGATCCGACTCGTCGTTGTAGTTGTAGTCGGCGGGGTAGTCCTGGACGGTCCGTCCGTCGAACAGCGCCTCGGGCAGCCCGTACCAGTGCTCCATGGTGGTCAGGCCCCAGCGGGCGGTGGTGAGCACGTTGACCCGCGCCACGTCGAGCTGGGCGTGGTGGCAGGCGCTCCGGAGCCCGAGGCGGGTCGCTTCCTCGATCGCCGCCTTCATGATGTCCGGGCGGTAGCCGAAGAACTTCAGGCCGTCGGCGCCCTTCTTGGCCACCTCCCGCACCCACTCTCGCGCCTGTTCCGGGGTGGTGAAGGGATCGTCCCGCCCCTGGCCGAAGACGACGTAGGCCTCGATCCGCGGCGCGGTGATCTCGTTGGCGGCGCTCCGCCGCTTCTGCTCGAGGCACCAGTCGAGGCCGTTGAAGCAACCCGGGTCGCGGATGGTGGTGATGCCGTGGCCCAGCCAGAGCTTGTAGACGTACTCCGCCGGCGTGCCCTGCTCCACGCCGCCCTGGTGGGCGTGCATGTCGATGAGGCCGGGCAGCACGTACATGCCCGAGACGTCGAGCTCGTGCCCGTCCGGTCCGGCGTCCGGCCGCCCCGAGGGGTCCACCGGTACGCCCGGCGCGCCCACCGAGACCACGTCGACGATCCGGTGACCCTCGATCACGATGTCCACGGGCCCACGGGGTGGGGCGCCGGTGCCGTCGATCAGGATCCCCCCGCGCAAGATCAAGCGCGGATACGGGCCGTCGCCCTCGGCCCGGGCCGGGGCGGGCTCGATGGAGCGAATCTCGGCGGCCGACGCCGGGGCGGCGGCGGCGAGCGGGAGGAGAGCGGCGGCCAGAGCGGCCAGCGCTCCGAGCGCGGAGACGGGAATCGACCGGTTCGCGTGCACGTGCATCGGCGACCTCCTGGTGTCGGTGACCCTTTAGGGGAGCGCTACGGCGGCTGTTCTATCCGAATCGGGCCAGGCGGCGCAAGGGAGCGGCGTGCGGCGGAGACCGTGCAGAGCGCCTGGTAGGCTCCCGGCGGAGGTCGACGTGGTCGAGATCAACGCCCAGCTCGAGATCCCCGACGGCGAGCTCGAGCTTCGAACCTCGCGGAGCTCCGGGCCCGGCGGCCAGAACGTCAACAAGCTGGAGACCCGGGTGACGGTGCGGTTCGACGTCGCCGGCTCGCCGAGCCTCGACGACGAGCAGAGGGAACGGATCCGCGAGGCGCTGGCCACCCGGATCACCAAGGAGGGGGTGCTCCAGGTGACCTCCCAGCGACACCGCACGCAAGCGGCGAATCGGGACGCGGCGATCGCCCGCCTCGCGGAGCTCGTGGCCGACGCCCTGAAGCCCGAACGGGAGCGCCGGCCCACGCGGGTACCACGCGCGGTCCGGCGCCGCCGGCTGGAGGCCAAGCGACGCCGGGGGCGGCTGAAGAGAGAGCGCTCCACGCCGCCACCCTTCGACGAGTGACGGCGGAGGAGCGCAGGAGCGCAGTCAGATCAGAAGCGGAACCTCAGCCCCATGTAGACCTTGCCCTGGAGGGTGTTCGAGACTCCCTCGATGATGTCGAAGCGGCCGGTGCCGAAGAGGCTCACGGCGCGGCTCATGCGGATGTCGAGGCCGACCTGGAAGTTGCCGCCGACGTGTGAGTCGCTGTTGTTGAGGGCCGCGCGGTTTTGGGTGGCCGCAATGTTGGTGTCGAGGAAGTGGACGCCGAGCCCGACCCCGAAGAAGTAGTCGACGGTCCGCCCGGGGATGACTCCGATGCCGTTGACTCCGACGCTGAAGTCGCTCTCCTTGAGACCGGAATTGTTGCTCTCCCAGTACCCGAGCTCGGGCTCGATGAAGGCGACGATGTCACCGCGCCGCTCGTAGCGCCAGTCGCCCTTCTCCGGGGCGCGGTCCTCGTCGCCGTGCAGCCGGAACCGGAGGCCGCCGTAGTAGTACACCTCGCCGGTATTGTCCGGCTCCACGACGCCCGCACCCAGGGCCAGGGCGTAGCGGTAGTCCGACGCGGCGTGCTGCTGCTGTTTCTGTTGCTGGTCCGCAGCCTGAGCCGCCGGCGCCAGAGCTCCGAGACACAGCAGGGCGGCGGCGACGACGATCATCGTGCGATGCTTCATGTGACCTATCTCCTCTCGTCTTGGAACATTCCTGGGCGCGACCCGCACGGTCGCCGTGCGCCGGCTGCGGCGAACCCCCGTCTGCCGCTCGGTCACATCCCCTTTCGAGCTTCCGGCAGACAGTACCATCATTTCCTTCCGACGGAAACGCGTGAGACGAGAGAAGGGCGAAAACGACGCGAACCGGGCGGCCGAGCCTCGACGGCGCCCCGCGGTGCGCGATAGGATCCCTCCGTTCGTTGAACAGCTCCGCGGAGCCGTCTCCCGCGCTTGATCGAACGAGGATCCCATGGACCTCCGAGCCCTGTTTCCCCCATCCGAAGTCGCGCGAATCGACGAAGCGACCCGCCGCGCCGAAGAGAAGAGCCGCGCGGAGATCGTGACGGTCGCGGTGCCGGCCTCCGCCTCCTATGACGGCGCCCTGTGGCGCGGCGCGGCGTTCGGCGCCCTGGGGGCCGAGATGATCCTCGGCCTGGTCGAGTGGCTGGCCGGCCTCTGGGGACCGCCGCTGCCGCTCTGGCCGGTCCTCGCCGCCGCCCTGGGTGGTGCTCTCGGGTACCTGGCGGCGGCCGTCTTCCCGGCGATCCGCCGTTGGCTCGCCCCCGAGGACGAGATCGATCACCAGGTGGGCCTGAGGGCGCGGGCGGCGTTCCTCGATCACGAGGTCTTCAGCACCCGGGACCGCTCGGGGGTGCTGATCTTCCTCTCGCTCCTCGAGCGGCGCGCGGTGGTGCTGGGCGACGCGGGGATCAACGCGCGGGTGGGCGAAGGCGAATGGGGCCGGATCGTCGCCGACCTCGCCCGCGGCATGGGCGACGGACGACCGGCCGACGCCCTGGTGGGGGCGATCGGAGCCTGTGGCGACATCCTCGACCGCGCCGGTCTCGAGCGCCGGGAGGACGACCGCGACGAGCTCCCGAACGCGGTCCACCTGGACGGCGAGGAGGGCCGGTCATGACGCGCCGGGACGCCCGGTTCCACCGCTCCGCGGGTCGGCCGTTGGCCGTTTGCCTCGGCCTCGTCACCGTCCTCGCGGCCTTCGCCGCGCCCGCCGCCGCCAAGGACGTTCCGTACCTGTCCGGCCGGATCGTCGACGAGGCCGGCATGGTCCCGCCGGACGTGGCGCAGCGGCTGGACGAGAAGCTCGCGGCCCTGGAGAAGGCGACCGGCGACCAGGTCGCGGTGCTCACCGTCCAGAGCCTCGACGGCGAGCCGCTCGAGGACTACTCGATGAAGGTCGCCGAGACCTGGAAGCTCGGCCAGAAGGACAAGGACAACGGTGTCTTGCTGCTGATCGCCAAGAACGACCGGAAGCTCCGGATCGAGGTGGGCTACGGGCTCGAGCCCCAGCTCACCGACGCCCAGGCAGGGCGGATCATCCGCAACGTCATCACGCCGCGTTTCAAGGCCGGCGACTTCGGCGGTGGCATCGAGGCCGGGGTGGATGCGATCGCGGGGACGCTGCAGGGTCAGCCGGGGGCCATCCCGGAGGACACCGGACCGTCGAACAACCTGGGTCTGGGCGGACGGTTCATGATGGGCGGGATGTTCTTCCTCGTGGTCGGCCTGTTCTCCCTCGTCGCGCTGTTCGGCAAGGGCTGCCAGTCCTGGTTCCTCTACGCCTTCTTGATGCCCTTCTACTTCACCTTCCCCGCCGTCATCTTCGGCGCTGCCGGCGCCCCCCTGCTGGGGGTGGCCTGGGTGATCCTGTTCCCGCTCTTCAAGCTGTTCGTTGGCAAGACGCCGGTCGGCCGCCGGTGGGCCGGGAGCTCCCCGTTCTACTCGGGGCTCTCCACCTGGGTCGCGTCGAGCTCGCACCACGGCGGGGGCGGCTGGAGCTCGGGTGGCGGCGGCTTCTCCGGCGGCGGCGGCAGCTTCGGCGGCGGCGGCGCCTCGGGCGGCTGGTAGGCCGGGCCGGGGGGTCCCGCCGGGAGGAACGGCGCGGCTTGCTAGAACTTCGGGGCGGAGGAGCCGCGCCTCGGCTCGGACCGCGCTTGCCCGGCTCGGACTCCGCAAGGCCTCGTTGAGCGCGGTCCTCGACGTCCTCCGGACGGGACCCCCCGGCCCTCCGGGGTCGGACTCATCGGGAGTGCCCTCTGTCATGGAGATCCCTCGGCCCTTGGGGGTCGGACTCGTCGGCAGTGCCCTCTGTCATGGAGATCCCCTGGCCCTTGGGGGTCGGACTCCGCCTCTTCTTGTCATTCCGACCGGAGGGGTGCGCCATGCGCGGCCCGGAGTGGAGGAATCTGGGCGGGGGCTCCTTGCCCTCTGGGGACGGACTCCAGGGCTCCATCGCCCGAGCGGCCCCGGCCTACTGCCAGCGGAAGATCTTCAAGGCCACGACGAACCCGCCGATCCCCCAGAGCGCCAGCACCGCCGCCTGCGGCCAGGTGCTGGTGACGGCGGCGCCCTGGTTCATGATGGCGCGTAGCGCGTCGTTGAGCGCCGTGAGGGGCAGCGCCCGGATCGCCGGCTGCACCGAGGCGGGGAAGCGGGAGTAGGAGAAGAAGCTCCCCGAGAGCACCCACATGGGGAGCATGATGAAGTTCATCCACCCCGAGGCCGCCTCGACGGTGGTGGAGCGGGCGGCGATCAGGAGCGCCAGGCCGGTGAAGCTCAGCCCTCCGATCAGGGCCACCGCGACGAGCCCCAGCCACGAGCCCCGGACCTCGACGCCGAAGATCAGGCGGCCCGCCGCGAGCAGCGCGGCGAGCTCGGCCACCAGGAAGACCACCCGCGAGAAGATCAGGGCGAGCAGATAGTCCGAGCGGTGCATGGGCGTCGCCGCGAAGCGCTTCAAGAGCTTTCGCACCCGGGTCTGGACGACGGCGAACCCGACTCCCCACATGCTCGAGCCCATGAGGTTCAGGCCGATCAAGCCCGGCAGCAGGAAGTCGATGTAGCGCGAGCCCCGCTCGGAGACCTCCTGGCGCTCGACCTTGAGCACGTCCCGGCGTCCGAGCGCCCGCTGGAGGGTGTCGTCCACCGCCAGAGCGGCCGGCCGCGCCCCGGGGCGCTCCGGGTCGTAGAGAAGCGTCAGCACCGGCCGTCCGTCGGGGGCCTCGTCGAGGATCGCGGCGAGGTCGGCGTCGCCCGAGCGCACGGCCGCCGCGGCGCCGTCGCGGTCGGAGGGCACGGGGTCGAGGCCGTCGGCCCGGTCGAGCACCCGCACCAGGCGCGTGCCCCAGTCGCCGGCCACCGCCACCCGAGCGGCCTCCGGCGGCTTGGTGCGGAAGGCGATGCCCAGGGCCACGGCGAGGAGGACGGGAAAGACGAACACCCAGAACAGGGCCGCGGGCTCGCGCACGAACTCGAG
>CAZIIB010000266.1:0-5735 GCA_964539125.1 uncultured Thermoanaerobaculia bacterium
CGGGCGAACCCCTGGCGGATGAGCTCCTGGAGGGCGTCGTTGGCGCGCTTCGTGGGCCGGGGCAGGAGCACGACGAGGAGGAAGCGCTCGCCGGCCCCGCCGGCGGCGAGCGCCGCCGCGGCCAGGTCCGGCCCATAGCGCGCCAGGGGGCCGTGACCGTTCGGACACCTGACCTCCCCCAGGTGGGTGAAGAGGAGGCGCAGCACGTCGTGGGCCTCGGTGATCGTCCCCACGGTCGACCGGGCGTTCTTGATGGAGTTCTTCGCCTCGAGCGCCACTCCCGGCAGCACCCCCCGGATCTCCTCCACCGGCGGCCGCTCCATCTGATCCAGGAACTGCCGGGCATAGGTCGACATGGACTCGACGAACCGCCGCTGCCCCTCGGCGTAGACCGTGTCGAAGGCGAGGGACGACTTGCCAGCGCCCGAGGGCCCGGTCACCACGGTCACCGCGCCGTGCGGGATGCGGCAGGTGACGCCCTTGAGGTTGTGGGTGCGCGCGCCTTCCACCTCGATGGCCGCGGTGCTCACGTCGCTGGAGAGAGCGCGGTCCTCGGATGAATCGGGCATGGTGACGGGTTGGCAGGGCGAGGCTCGGCCGCGCGCCGAGCCCCCCACTGTATCCCAGCCCAGCCCAGGTCGGTCGAACCGGATGGGCCCCGGATACCGCGGACGACCCGAGGCGTGCGGTACGCTGCGCGGAAGCACACCGCCCTCGCCATGCCCCGGACCGGACCCAACAAGGACCCTCGCTACGAGGCCCTCCTCGCACGGCTGAACGATGAGCTCGCCGGCTCGAAGACCGGCGCAGCGCCCTGCTTCAGCGCGCCGCTCTTGATCGTCGCCGGCCTCCCCCGAGGGGGCACGACGCTCCTCTACCAGCTCCTCGCGGCGAGCGGCGCCTTCGTCTACCCGAGCAACCTCATCGCCCGCTTCTATCGCCGGCCGGTCCTCGGCTGGCGGGTCGAGCGGCTGCTCGAGCCGCTGCTGCCGCCCCGCACCGTCGTCTTCAGCTCGCAAGCGGGACGCACCGAGACTTGGAGCGGCCCCCATGAGCTCGGCTACTTCTGGCACGCCCACCTGCCCTTCGAGCGCGACCACCAGCCCTCCTCCGCCCTCCTCGCCGGCTGGGACCACCGGCCCGTCGCCGCCGAGCTCGCGGCGCTCCAGGCGGAGGATGGCCGCCCCCTGGTGGTGAAGAACCCGCTCCTGACCTACGTGCTGGGCTGGCTTCTCGACCGGATCCCCGAGGCGCAGGTGGTGTGGAGCGAGCGTCCGGCCCTCGCCACGGCGGCCTCCATCTACCGGACCCGCCGGGCGGAGGTCGGCGACACCCGACGCTGGTGGTCGGTGCGGCCCGCAGGGGCGCAGGCACTGGAAGCGCGCTCCCCCGAGGAGCAGATCGCGAGCCAGATCGCCTCTCTGCTGCGGGCGCGGGAGGAGGCCCGGAGCCGCCACTCCGGGCGCTGGCTCGAACTGGAGCACGCTCGGGTGTGCGCGGAGCCTGTCGCTGAACTCGAGCGGGTCGAGGCGTTTCTGGGCGTCGGGCCCTCCAAGGTCTCGCCGCCGCCCGGACCGTTCCCGGTCTCGGGCCCGGACCTCGCCCCGGAGATCGTCGATCGGCTGCGCGCTGCTCTCGAGGACGCCGGGGTGGCGGCCGGCGAGGACTGAAGGCGCCTCAAGAGAGCTCGGGACGGCCGGCCAGCCACCGCTCGAGGTCCATCCGGTCCACCGGCTCGTTGCCCAGACGCTGGAGATGGAGCGCCGCCACCGCGCTTCCCAGGTAGGCGGCGGCCGCCACCTCACCGCCAGCGCGGCAGGCCATCGCCGCCGCGGTGAGGAAGACATCCCCGGCGCCCACCGGGTCCACCGGCCGGAGCTCGAGAGCCGGCAGGTAGTCGCTCATCAGGCGGCTCTGGCCGGGCTCCGGCGGATCGAAGAGCACGACCCCCCGCTTGCCCAGGGTGACGATCATGCTTCGTGCGCCGGTTCGTCGATAGTAGAGGCTCGCCAGGTGGGACAGGCCGCTCTCCCGGTCGCCGAAGGCGAAGCGCAGTTCCTCCTCCGTCGGGGTCACCAGGTCGGGATGGGGGAACTTCAGGAGGGTGCCGGCCCCCTGGTGGCTGACGTCGAAGGCGTAGGGCACGCCGAGGTTCTGGGAGCGCTCCGCGATCGTCTCGATGAGCTGCTGGCCGAAGAGCCCGAACCCGAAATCGCTGACGATCCAGACGTCGAACTCCGCGCCCAGCCGGTCGAGCTCGCCCGCCAGGCGGCCGAAGGCTTCGGTGGAGAGCGGTGCGTAGCGCCCGGCGTTGACCTTGAACACCTTGCTCTCTTCGACCAAGTACCGGGTCTTGACGTAGACGGGTCGCTCCTCGTTCAGGAGCAAAGGCTCCACCCCGCAGCGGTCCAGGGCCTCCCGGAACCGCTCCTTCTCCGCCCCCTCGCCGACCACCGAGAGGAAGCTCGCCTTGCCCCCCAGCGCCACGGCCTGGCCCGCGATCAGGCCGCCGGCTCCCAGGTACCACTCCTCGCGAATCGGCGTCACGTCGAGCACCGGGCTCTCGGCCGCGAGCCCCAGGCTGTCGCAGTGGACGTAGCAGTCGAGCACGGGGTCGCCGATCACCAGCACTCGGAGCCCCTGGAGGCCGTCGAGCATCTCGGCGACCGAGGCCTGATCGAGGGCGTGGCGTCGGCAGAACGAGGCCACCTTCTCAGCCTCCAGATGGAACCGGTGGCGGAACTGGTTGAGGATGAAAGTCGAGGAGTAGACGACCTCTCCCGAGCTGAAGATCACCTTGCCGCCGTAAGCCTCCACCAGCTCTCGCTCCTCCAGGAAGCGCGGGTCCGCGCTCGTCTCGTACTCCTTGCCCTTGACGTAGACGTCCGGCCGAATCTCGGCGAGGATCGGCCCCGCCCAGGCGTGTTCGTCGAGGCAGACGTAGTCCACGACCTCGAGCTCCGCCAGGTTTTCCAGCCGGAGGTCTTGGTGGATGTAAGGCCGTTCCGCGCCTTTGCCCACCGTACGGTCGCTCGACACGCTGACCACGAGCACGTCGCCCTGCCCCTTTGCGAAGCGCAGGTACCGGATGTGGCCGGGATGCACGATGTCGAAGCAGCCGTGGCACTGGACCACCACCCGGCCCTGGCGGCGAAGCTCCTCGCGTTCCGTCCGGAGCTCCTCCACCGACACGATCTTGCGCCGCGGATCGCTCACGGGCCGACCTCCTCGAGCGCCGCGCCGAGAGCCGCGACCACCCAGCGCCGGCTCTCGTCCTCGAGGGCCGCGTGGACCGGCAGGCTCAGGATCTCGCTCACCACTCGTTCGGTCACCGGCAGGGCGCGTGCGCCCCGGTCCGCCAGGTCGGCGAAGGCCTCCTGCTGGTGGATGGCGAGGGGGTAGTGCACCTTGGCCTCGACACCGCGCGCTGCCATGAGCTCGATCAGCTGGTCGCGCCGCCGGTGGCGGACCACGAAGGCACTGTAGATGGCGAAGTCGCCGGTGCCCTCCACCGGCGGCAGGCGGAGGCGACCAGCGAGCGCGCGGCGATAGGCCGCGGCGTGGCGGCGGCGCGTGGCGACCCAGGCGTCGAAGTGATCGAGGCCGACCAGGAGCAGGGCGGCCTGGAGCGTGTCGAGCCGACTGTGGCCGGACACCCGGGCACAATGGTCGCGATCGATCAGCCCCAGGTTGCGGAGCGTGCGGAGTCCCTCGGCCTCCGCCTTGTCCGCGAGGGCCACGAAGCCGCCGTCGCCGTAGCCGGGCAGCACCTTGAGGGGGTGGAGCGAGAAGCAGCCGATCTCGGTCGTACCCACCGGCCGTCCCGCCGACCGAGCACCGAAGGCCTGGGCGCAGTCCTCGACGAGCGCCAGGCCGCGCGACCGGCAGAGCTCCGCCAGGGCCCCGACGGCGCACGGGTGCCCGTTGAGATGGACCGGCACGAGGGCCCGTGTGCGCGGCGTCAGCGCCTCTTCGATCCGCTCCGGGTCGACCAGCATGGTCTCCTCGCCGACGTCCACGAACACCGGCACCGCCCCGACGAGCCGGATCGCCGAGGCGGTGGCCACGAAGGAGTGCGAGACCGTCACCACCTCGTCGCCGGGACCGATGCCACGGCTCCGGAGGGCCAGCACCAGGGCCTCTGTGCCCGAGCCCACCGCCACCACCGCCGGCACCTCCAGACGCTCGGCGAGGCGGGCCTCGAGCTCGTCCACCTCCGGCCCCAGGATGAAGCGGCCGTGGTCGAGAACCCGGCCCGCCGCCGCAAGGAGCTCGTCGCGCAGCGGCCGGTGCAGCGCGGCGAGATCGACGTAGGGTACGGCGCTCACGGCGGTGCTCCGCCCAGCCCGGACCAGAGGTCCCGGTGTCGCTTGAGGTGCACCACGTTGCGATAGACCGGGGCGCCCGGGTCGGGCACGCGGCCGTCCCGATAGGCGGCCACAAGCTCGCGCACCGCCGTCTCGAGCGGCGTCCGGGGCCGAAACCCCAGGACGCGGGCGACCTTCCCGGCTGTCAGGCGGTAGGAGCGCAGGTCGTCGGTCGGCACCGTGCGAACCGGCAGCTCGGGGTCGATCTCTCCACGCACCATCTCCGCGAGCCGCCGGACCGAGGCGTTCTCCCGCGAGACGTTGAAGGCTTCGCCCTGGATCAGGTCGCGAGGCGCGGTGACGAGCTGTACGTAGAGGTCCGCGAGGTCCTGGACGTGGACGTTCGGCCGCTCCTGGCTGCCGCCGAAGACCCGGATCTCTCCGCGGGTCAAGGCCTGGTCGGTGAGCAGGTTGACGGTCAGGTCGAGGCGCAGGCGCGGCGAATAGCCGCACACCGTCGCCGCGCGCACCGAGACGCCGCACAGGTGCCGGTCGACGAGACCTCGCAGGATCGCCTCGCCCTCGGCCTTGAGGCGAGCGTACTGGGTGAGCGGCTCGAGGGGGAGCTCCTCGGTGACCTCGGACTCCTCCTTGAGGCCGTAGACGCTGGCCGAGGAAGCGTAGATCAGCCGCGGCACGCCGGCCGCTTTCACCTGGACGAAGAGGTGCTCCAGGGCCTCCAGGTTGACCGCCCGGGTCAGCGCCGGGTCGATCTCCGAGGAAGGATCGTTGGCGATCGCCGCCAGGTGGATCACCGCTCGCCAGGGACGCGAGCGGACGACCTCTCGGACCGTCTCCCGATCGCGGAGGTCCACCTCGACGAGAGTGAGCGCGGGGTGTCGGGCGACGGCGGAGAGGCTCTCGCGGCCGAAGAAGAAGCGGTCGAGGACGACGACCTCCCAGCCGCGGGCGAGGAGCTTGGGTACGAGCACCGAGCCGATGTAGCCGGCGCCGCCCGTGACCAGGATCATGGGCCGGCCTCGCCGGAGACGAGCCGGTCGCGGTAGCGGCCGACCGACCGGGCGCCCCGGATCACCTCGGCCATCGCCCGCAGGACCGAGCCGGGACGGATCGCCTTCGAGCGCCCGCGAGCACGGCCCCGGGCCGCGAACGGCACTTCACCGATGCGCAGCCGTGGGCTTCGGAGCTGGGCCTTGGCCAGCATCTCGGCCATGAACGCGTGACCGCCGGAGACGATCTCCAGTCCCTGGAAGACCTCCACCCGGTACATCTTCATGCCATTCAGGTAGCGCCAGGGAAAGCCGTAGAGGGTGCTGACGGCGCGGGTGAACATCCAGGAAGCGAAGCGCCGCCCGAAGGTTCGGATCACCGGGTTCTGGAGGTAGCCGAGGATCACGTCGTAACGCC
>CAZIIB010000267.1:0-5734 GCA_964539125.1 uncultured Thermoanaerobaculia bacterium
CCCGGGCGGCGAGGGCCGTCGCCCTCGCCGGGGTTGAGAGCTCAGGCCTCGGCCGGTTGCTCTTCGCTCTCCTCTTCGTCCGCCGACTCCTCGTCGGCTCCGATGGCCAGAACGTCCTCCGGCACCGCGAACTCCAGAGTACCTTCACAGAAGCTCTTCCAGGCCTCGCTCTCGTCGCGGAACAGGACGTTCTCGTCCAGGAAGATCCCGTCCGTCACCGCCAGGCTCTCCTGGAGATAGAGGATGTCGTCATCGTCGAGCTCGGTCCGCTTCTCCGGTTGCTGGTCCGGCTTGTCCGGCTCGGGCTGACGCAGGTTCTCCAGGTCGGGCTTCCAGCCTTCGTACTTGGCGAAGTCGGATGCCAGGTACGCCTTGCAGTATCGTCCCATCTCGGCCATCGAATCGCTCCTCTCGTCGGGTCGTGTCGGTGATCTCGAGCTGTCGCTCTCGTTGCACTGTCCCTAGTGCAGCGAGCCGCCGGAACCGGGTCTCTCGGCATCCCCCGCGTCGGGCAGGAGGAGGCTTCGACGGAGGCCGTCGTCCTCGGGGAGCAGCTCGTGGATCGGCCGCCGCACCGGCTCCACCACCCCGTCGGGATGGTAGACGAGCCCACCGCCCGCGGGGATGCCGAGGCCGCGTACCGACACCCCGGAGACCTCCATGAGCCGCCGCAGGCGCCGCCAGTCGTCCGCCTCCTCGTGAACGCCTATCACCGCCGGAACCAGGCGAAAGGTGAAGACCGCGTTGCTCTCGGTCGGCTCGTCCTCCTCCGGAGCGATCATCCAGCCGAGCTGAGCTGCTCCCGCGGAGACGCCCAAGAGCACCGCCCCGGCGAAATAGCGCGAGGAGATCGACTCGCGCATCTCGCCCTGTTCGAACACCCGCCACCCCCGCAAGGGATCTCCTCCGGCCAGCACGACCAGGTCGGCGTGCGCCAGGAACTCCCGGTCCTCGGCCGGGAACGCCGAGACGATCATCCGGTGGTCGGCGACGCCCAGAGCCTCCATGGCGGCGGCGAAGAGGGCGTAGAACGCCGGATCGTCGCCGTTCGAGGCCCCGACATAGGCGGCCCGCGGCGCGTCGGAGGGGAGCAAAGGGCGGAGCCGGCGAAGCCAGGGCTCATCGCGGCCGGGCTCGTGCCAGAAGAGGAGCTGGCTGTCGGCGAGACAGACGATGGGCTTGAGCTGGCTCGGTGGATCGGGGGGAAGCGTCACGGGTTGCGGCTCGGTGAGTTCGAATCAGAGTGTAGCGGGGCGCGGAAGGGCCGGGCAATCGAGCTCTGGCGCGCGGCGTTCGAGCGTCTTCGGCGCCTCCCCGATTCCTCGACGGCCGAGACGGAGCGACCGGGAGTGGATAAGATAGGGGCAGCTTCCGATCCGTTTCCCATCGCGGGCCGCCGGGTGGCACCGGCCGCCCGGAGGTGCGTACCGGCGTCCTGGCCGGGACGGTACCGGCGAGGGGAAGGATGGACCACTGCAACCGACCGACGACAAGGAAGAACCCATGAGCGAACCCATGAGCCCACCACCGCCGCCTTCGACGCCTCCGCCCCCCGCCCCACCGGCTGTCGCTCCCGCCCAGCAGGTCCAGGGCCCCGCGATCGGCCTGGTCATCACCGGCGTGATCGGGATCCTCTTCGCACTGTTCCGGATGCTGGGCAGCCTGTTCGGCTTCGGCATGGCGAACTTCCAGAACATGGGCGATATCGGCCCCGGGGCGGAGTACGCGCGCTACTTCGTGGGGGGGGCCGGAATCGTCTTCGGGATCGTCATCCTCGTCACGTCGGTCTTCGTGATCTGGGCCGCGCTCCAGATGAAGCAGCTTCGCGGCTGGACGCTCTCGGTGGTGGGGAGCATCGTCGCCATGGTGCCTTGCCTCGGGCCGTGCTGCATCGTCGGCATCCCGATCGGCATCTGGGCGCTGGTGGTCCTGATGAAGCCGGAGGTCAAGGCAGCGTTCGCGTCGTGACGGTGGCGCTGCGGTCGGGGGCGGGGGCGGAGGCTCGCTCCGCGGCCCCGCCCGCCCGACCGGCCCGGGAGGAGTGGTGGCTGCGCGTCGGGGTGCTGACGCTCTGCCTCGGGGCGGTGGTGGCGGCGGCGCTGCTTCACCCGGTGGCTCCGGGGAGTGGGGTCCATCTCTCGGTGGACGGGGTGGCGCTGCCGGGGGTCTGCGCCTTCCGGGACGTGACGGGGATCCCGTGCCCCGGATGCGGGCTGACGCGCTCGTGGGTGGCGATGCTCCACGGGGATCTCGCGTGGAGCCTGCGCTTTCACCCGCTGGGCTGGCTGGTGCTGCTCTACGCCCTGGCCCAGGCGGCTCGCCACGGCGCCTGGCTCGCCCTGGCACGAGGTCGGCGCCGCATCGAGCGGGCCGGGTGGTATCTGGATCGCGGGATCATCGTCCTCGGCGCCCTTCTCCTCGTCGCCTGGATCCCGACGCTGGTGCACGGGTTGGAGCGTCTCTAGGGCTGAGGGAGCAGGGAGCCAAGGGAAAGTGGTTGCCAAGACCGCCGGGGCGGGCCGGGGCGTCCGCCCTCCGGCTCGGCTCGGGGAGTGAAGGCTGCCGGCGTTGCCCTCGCCTGACAGCGCTACCGCGCGGGCTCGTCCTTGCCCTCCCGCGGTTGTTGCTTGCTGCGCGGGCGCTGACACCTCCGGGTGGACGCCCCGGTCCCACCCCTCCCGACGGGTGGACTCAGGACGGTTCGCCAGGCTGTCCGGCCGTTGCCCCGGAGCGGCCGATTCGTTAGACTCGGCAACCCTTGGCGGCGCTGCCGTCATCCCACCCCGGGCCGACGTAGCTCAGAGGTAGAGCAGCCGCCTCGTAAGCGGCTGGTCATCGGTTCAAATCCGATCGTCGGCTCCATCAAGCTCTTCATCGGTTGTCCGACTTGGGGGGGCAAGGCTCCCAGGTACGAGCCTGCACCTTGGGATTCTTCCCAGATCTCTTCCCAGAAGGCGGACTCCACGGAACTCACCGAACGGTAGGGGAGGGCCGGGCGCCCGCTCCAGCGGACGTCTGAGCCCCGCCGGCGCAAAGGCGTTGGGAGTCCGAGGCTGCCACGGGGCGGGGTGAAGCCGAGCCGCGCGCCTACGTTCCATCGTTCGAGCAGCGCGCGGCGTTTCCCAGGAGCCGGCGCCCGGCCCTCCCCGGCGGTCTCGGCAACCCCGCCGCGGATCAAGCGGTGGCCGCCTGGCTCTCTTCGGGATGGATGTCGTCGAGCTCGACCGAGACCAGCTTCGAGACCCCGCGTTCCTCCATGGTGACCCCGTAGAGGGTCGAGGCCACCTCCATGGTGATCTTGTTGTGCGTGATCACCAGAAACTGCGTGTCGCCGGCCATCTCCTGGAGCATCTCCGCGAAGCGCACCGTGTTTGCGTCGTCCAATGGCGCGTCCACCTCGTCGAGAATGCAAAACGGCGACGGCTTCGTGCGGAACAGCGCGAAGAGCAATGCCACCGCCGTCAGCGCCTTCTCCCCACCCGAGAGCAGCATCAGGTTCTGGAGCCGCTTGCCCGGGGGCCGGGCCACGATCTCGATCCCCGACTCCAGCACGTCCTCCTCGTCCTGGAGCCGCATCTCCGCCTCGCCGCCCCGGAAGAGCTTGACGAAGATCTCGCCGAACGACCGGTTCACCTCGACGAACGTCTCCCGGAACCGCTCGGAGGAGGTCTGGTTGATCTCCCGGATCGTCCGCTTCAAGCTCTCGACCGACGCCTCCACGTCAGCCCGCTGCTCGGTCAGGAAGCCGTGACGCTCCTGCTGCTCCTCGTACTCCTCGACCGCCAGCACGTTCACCGGCCCCAGCCGCTCGAGGGTCGCCTTGGTCCGGGCGAGCTCCGCTTCGAGGTCCGCCAGGTCCGGCGCCGAGCCCGCCTCCGTCTCGCCGCCCGCCGCCGGGGCCTCTCCGCCGGCCCGCGCCTCCGGCTCGGCCGAGAGCTCGCGCCGGAACTCCTCGCGGAAGGTCTCGGCCAGGTGCCCGGCGTCCTGCTTGAGCTCGGCCTCCTTGATCCGCAGCGCCTCGACCGCCTCCCGCGCTCCGTCCCGCTCGTCGCGGAGCTCGCCGATCGCCGCCTCCTCGGCCCGAAGCGCGCCGCGGCGCTCGTCCAGGCGCTCCTGCTCGCCGAGGAGCTCCTCCTCGGCCCCGGAACGCCGCTCGAGGCCTTCCTGGAGCTCCACCTCGGCGCGCTCCATCTCCTCCTCGAGGTCCTGGCGGCGACGAGCGAGCCGCTCGGCCTCCTCGTCCCAGCTCGCGGCCTGGTGGTGCGCCTCGTCGATCTGCTGGCGGGTCCGTTCGATGTCGCGCTCGTGGGAGTCGAGGCGCTCCCGGAGCAGGTCCAGGTGGCCGCGCCGCCCGGCGCTCGACTCCCGCAGGCCCTCGCGGCGCTCCTTGGCCTGGCGCACCGCCTCCTCGCTCCGGTCGAAGCGCTCCTGGAGGGCGCCGTGGCCTTCGACGGCCGCGCCGATCTCGGCGTCGAGCGCCGCCTGGCGCGCCCGCACGGCGCCGACCTCGGAGCCGATCGTCTCGTGCTCGGCGCGGAGCCGCTCACCCTCCTCGCCGAGACGGCGGTGGCGGGCCGCAGCATCCTCCCGGCGGGCCCGGGCGACCGCGAGCTCCTGGCCGAGCTGGGCGATCTCGGCCTCTTTGGCGTTCTTCTCCTGCGCCTTCGCGGTGCGGCGGGCGATCGTCGCCTCGAGGGCGGTCTCCGCCGCCTCGAGCCGACGCTCGAGAGCCGGGATCTCCCGGGCGAGCTCGGCCAGGTGGCGCTCGCGCTCGAGCACCCCGGGCTCGCCGCGCGGGCCGGACACGTGGACGACTCCCCCCTCGAACCAGAGTGCCTCGGGGGCGAGGAAGGCGACCCCCGGATGGCGCCGGGCGAGCCGCTCGGCGCCGACGGCCGAGGAGACCAGGTAGGCGGGCGGCAGGGCCGCGGCCAGCTCCGGGTCGATCCCCAGGGCGGCCCCCAGGGCGAGGACCACCTCCGGATCGTCGACTTCGGCGGGCGGCGTCTCCGGCGCGGGCAGAACAGGGTCCTGGGGACTCACCAGGAGCGCCGCGGCCTGGCCCTGAAGGGTCTCGGCGAGCCCGCGGGCGCCTTCTCCCGGAGGTAGGACCACGGCGTCGGCGAGCTCGCCCAGGTAGAGGTCGAGCGCCCGCTCCCATCCCTCGACGGCCTCGATCCGGTCGGAGAGGTAGACCGGCTCGGCGATGCCGGCTGCGGCCAGCGCCTCTTCCAGCACCGTGCGGCGCTCGGCGTGGGCGCGGGAGAGCTCTTCGAGGAGCCTGCGCCGCTGGCGGGACTCGGAGAGGCCGGTCTCCAGGCGCCGGACCTCCTCGGCGGCCTTGGACTCCCGGCGCAGAACCTCCTCGAGCGCGGTCCCCAGGCGCTCCAGCTCGGCGCTGCGGACCTCGATCGCCGTCTCGAGCTCGGTGACTCGGGCGCTCGCGAGCTCCAGCACCTCGGAGGCCTGGGCCAGCTCCTGGTCGTGCTCGGCCAGGTCGTGGTCCAGGTGGTGACTGCGGTAATTGGCCCTTTCGAGCTCGATCTCGCCCTGGTGGTGGCGCTGGCGCAGGCGGTTGAGCTCGGCGGCGGCCTGGAGGAGCTCCGAGCGCAACGCCTCGCGGCGAGCCTCCGCCCGCACCAGCTCGTGCTCGGCCGACTGGGTCTCCTCCTCGTCGCGGGTCACCGCGTCGGCCGCCGAGAGCAGCTCGCGCTCGAGCCCGTCCCGACGCTCG
>CAZIIB010000268.1:0-5730 GCA_964539125.1 uncultured Thermoanaerobaculia bacterium
CCGGTCCTTCGGGGCCCGGGCTAGGATCCGTAGACACCAACAGAGACCAAGAACGGACGGAAGCACAGGCAGGCCCACCGCGAAGTCGACCGGGCCACCACCGCCGGAAAGGAGCGCCGGACGATGAAGAGAATCCTCCAAACCGCGATCGTGCTCGTCGCGGGTCTGCTCCCCGCCGCACCCCGGCCGGGCCTCGGCCAGACGGCCGAACGCACGCCGGTCGCCACGACGCCCCACTTCGCCTTCTACAGCGACTTCGCGACCAACCTGAACGACGCGCTGAAGACCGCCGGGCGCGCGCGGAAGAAGGGCGGTGCGGAGCTCTTCCACTCGGGGGACGAGACCTCCTGCTTCGAGGCGCTGCCTCCCTCCGCGCGGGCCGGCTGGGACCGGGCCGTCGACTACTACGAGGAGATCGTCTCGCCGGCCTCCTTCGGGGACCGTCGCCAGTTCCTGATTCGGGTCGCGCTCGCCGGCTTCGATGACGAGATCCGCGACCAGGCCGACCGGCAGTACGTGGCGATCGCCCAGGGCTTCCTGGCGGCGGCGGCTCCGGCCTACCGGGCCTGCCGCTGGAGCGCCCAGGACGCCGAGAACCACCGCTGGATCGAGGCGCTCGAGCCCCGGCTGGCCACCTATGAGGCGAAGATCGCCACCCGGCTCGAGGCGCTCTACCAGACGCGCTGGGGTGCCTTGCCGATCCCGGTCGACGTGGTCGAGACCGTGAGCTGGGCCGGCGCCAACACGATCCTCCGCGACCCCGCCGGCGGGCACATCCTGGTCTCGGTCGAAAACCAGGAGCCCGCCGCTCTCGAGGTGGTCTTCCACGAGTCCTCCCACCTGCTCATGCGCCACGGGGACCCCATCCAGCAGGCCCTCTACGACGCCGCGCAGGCGGCCGGCTACCACCTGCCCCGGGACCTGTGGCACGTGGTGCTCTTCTACACCACCGGGGAAGCCGTGCAGGAGATCCTGGCCGAGGGCGGCGAGCCGGGCTACCGGCCCATGGTGTACGGGATCTTCGATCGCGGCGGCTCCTGGACCGGCTACCGCGAGGCCCTCGAGACCGAGTGGCGCCCCTACCTCGACGGCGGCCGCACCCTCTCCGAGGCCTCGGGCGATCTGGTCCGGGCGCTCCAGGAGAAAGCGAGGGCCGACGAGAAGCCAGCGAAGCCGCAGGCGCCATGACGGGCGGCGGGGATCGAAGACTCGGTGCGGCCGCGGCGGGAGGAGGGCGCGCGATCCGCTCGCTCTGCGGGCCTCAGAAGGGGCCGGCGCAGAGAGGGTGCTTGGCGAGGTAGTCCCCGCTCGCGACGTACGAATCGAGCGGGCAGCCGGTGCGGCAAACGCTCAGCTTGGAGCACGCCGCACAGTCCGCCGAGATCCTCTCGCGATCCAGCGTCCTACGGCGGAGCTCCCGAAACCGCTCGCCCTCCCAGATCTCCCGCAGGCCCTGGTCGAACACGTTGCCGTAGGAGTACTCGGGGAGCCCGCCCATCTTGTCGCAGATGGTCACGTCGCCCGAGGGGAAGATGGACATCCCGGTGTAGAGGCCGCCGCACGGGTACCAGTCGCTCTCGCCCCACGCGCACTCTCCGGCGCGCGGCGGATGGATCGCGCAGCGCGCTTCGTAGAGCTCGCGCTTGCCGAGCACGACCTCCCGCACCCTCGCGAGCTGCTCGGGGCTGATCCGGTGCTCGCGGTTCGCCGGTGCGCCGTCGGCGCCGGCTTCCATGTAGCTGATGCCGAGCTCCGCCACTCCAAGGTCCACCACGAAGTCGACGAGATCCCCCACGGCGCCGGCGTTCAGGGGGGTGAGCACGGTCTTGATCGTGGTTCGAACTCCCGCCTCGACCAGGTGGCGGATGGCGCGGACCACCTTCGCGAACGAGCCCTTGGACCGGGTGATCCGGTGGTGGAGCTCGGGCGTCGGCGCGTCCAGGCTGACGGTGATCTCGCGCAGGCCGATCTCCCGCATCCGCCGGGCGAGCTCCGGGCGGCTTCCGATGACCGTTCCGTTGGTGGTGAAGACCGGCCCCATCCCGTGGCTCAAGATGCGCTCGAGGAGGTTGAGCCATCCCGGAAACAGCGTCGGCTCGCCACCGGTCATGCCGGCGTAGGCGACTCCCCAGTCCGCCGCCTCGTCCACGAGATCGAGGCACTTCGGCAGGTCGAGGCGGCCGTGGCCGTCGACCGAGACGACCTGGTAGCAGTAGCGACAACGGAAGTTGCAGGCCAGCGTGAGGTTCAGGTTGATGCCGATCGGCACCGGGACCGGAGGCTCGCCGTGCTCGTCGGGTGACGCCTCGAGGGGCTTGTAGACGAAGTCGCGAGGATCAGGCGTCTGGCCGGCGGTGGGCCACAGATGGTCGGACAGCTCCAGGAAGGGCTCGTAGTAGCTCAGGAGCGAAGCCACCGTCTCGGTCGCCTCTTCCTCCGAGATCCCGTAGGTCTCGCGGAACAGGTAGCAGATCTCGCGCTGCGAGTAGGCGCCGCTGCACAGGCTCAAGACGAGCGCGTGGGACGGATCGATGAGATCGTGGAGGGCGAAGCGGAAGTGATAGAGCAGGACAAACTGATCGAACCGCTTGAGCTTCACGCCCTCGCGAAGCCGGGGGAACGTGGTCTCTCGGTGCACCGCGGCACCATCCTTCTCCGAAGAATCCTGCGGTCAGCCCCGAAGGGCGGTCACCACGCGCCTGCCCGCTGGCCTCGGCGGGCAGGTGCGTGGTGGGCTCCTCTGCTCCTCGCCCAGGCCTAGAGCGGCTGGATGTAGATGCAGGTGGAGAGGCTGTTCCAGCAGCCCGGCAGGCAGGAGGCCTTGAGGTCTCCGGCCTCCAGCTTCTTCGCCCGAGCCTCAGCCCGGTCGGCCTCGCTGCGGAGCTGCTTCGCCAGACCGTGGAGTGCTTTGGGATCGTGAAGAAGGCCAACGTTGTCAGCCATGGTCGACTCCTTGGTTTCAAGTGTGGTCGTGGTTTGGTCGATGAGGTCGAGTCTCGGTTCGAGCTCCGCGGCACCTCCTTTCCCGCGCCGGGTCGTGGCCGGCCCGGCGTTCAGTCTCCGTCCTTGATCGCGCTCACCTTCGCCGCTACCGACACGAGGTCCTCGAACGACCACGGCGGTCCTGCCAGGAGGGACTCGCCCAGGGGTCGGCCGAGGCGCTTCAGGCGGTCGAACTGCAACTCGGTGGCACGGATCGCGGCGTCGAACGCGAGCTCGAAGTAGGTCTGGCCCGCATTCGGCCCCGATTCGACGACCTTCCTCCCTTCCGGGGAGCTCGGATCGTCCTTGTTGAGCTCGCCGTGGGTGGGGGCTCCCGCAGGGCACTCCTTGGGGAATCCGATCCACCAGGTCCCGCTCACGATGTCGGCCGGCAGTGTCCCGACGTCGAGATCCCAGATCGGTACGGGATCGTCCTGGAGGTGGAGCTCGATCCAGTTGGAATGGGAGTAGAAGTCCTGAACGGTGTGGGTCAGGCGGCCGAACGCGGTGAGAGTGACCTCGGACAGCTCGTCCTGGGCTTCGATCCCCTGCCACTGCTGAGCGATGTAGCCGGCTCCCTGCGGGAACGTGCAGTTGTCGAAGTGGATCTTGCTCTCGAATTGATCGAGGTCCTGGAGGATGTTGGCCAGGACGACCTGCCCCAAGCGTTCGTCGTCGAGGTAGCCTCGGTTGGCGCGCTCTGTGATCTCCGCGTGTCGATCGATCGTGAATTCCGGATGAGGGAGCTCGTTCCGTCCCGCCATGATCACCTCTTCGTTCTGTCAAATGCCCTGTTGCGCGCTATAGCAATTACATGATGTCCGATATTCGGAAGGAAACACCCGGCGGGGGGGCCGTCGAACGCGGGCGGGTGGGGCTCAGCTACCCGGATCGGTAGGCGTCGGGCCGGGCGGAGCTCGGCCCTCGCCCGTCCGGCGCACCGCGGGGACCAGGCTTCAGTTGGCGCTCGGTTGAGCCGGTCGGCCCGGTTCCTCGGCCTCCGCGGCCGAGCGTCTGCGCCGCACCGGGCCCTCGGCCGCCACGTTGCCCACCGTCACCGCCGCCGCGAGCGTCGCGGCGGTGGCGAGGGCCGGCGCCAGGAGGTCGGGGCCGCCGGCGAGGAGGGTGGGGAGCGCGAGGAAGACCGGGAGCTTGGGGACGTGGGCGGCGAAGCCGGCTCGGGGGTTGGCGCGAAAGGCGCCCGGATCGCGGCGGGCGGCGCGGGCGAGAGCGGTGGCGACCGAGAGCGTACAGGCGATCGCCGCGGCCAGGGCGGGGCCGCCGGAGGCCAGGCCGCGCGCGCCGGCGGCGAGGGTCAGGGCGGCGAAGGCGGCGGCGTCGCAGCTCTGGTCGATCAGCTTGCCGCGCCCCGAGGCGGTCCCGGCGCGGCGGGCGACGGCGCCGTCCAGCATGTCGGAGCTCTGGCAGAGGAGGAGGCCGGTGAGCGCCCACCCGGGATGGTCGGGCAGGCTCCAGAAGAGGGTGGCGGCCCAGGCCACGCCGGCGACCGAGACCGCCCACGCCGGCACCCGGCAGGCCACGAGGCCCGCGGCGGCGGGTGCCAGCAAGAGGTCGCGAAGGCGCCGGAAGGCCAGGTAGCCCCGCCGCGCCAAGTCGAGATCCCCCCCGCGACCCCTCGATCCCCTTCCCACCCTCGGGCACCGCAGCGCGAAGCGCTGTGGTCGGGGAAGGGGACGCCCCCTCTCAGGTCTCGTCTCCGGCGGGCAATGTGGCTCACGTGTCACGAAGTGCCTACGAGTCTATCCAGTCGACCAGGGGCAGGACCTCGCAGGCCGCTCCCGCCGGTCGCTCCGTGGCGCCGGCCGGGACCCGCACCAGGGCGGTGCCGCGGGCGTAGGCGCCGAGGTCGTGGGAGCCGAGGGGAGGGACGGGAGCGGCCCGGAGGCGGCCGTCGGTGAAGCGCACGTGCGCCGGCAGGAAGCGCTCCCGGGCCTTGCCTCCGGGCAGGGGCGCCGTCAGCTCCGCCGAAAGCGCTCCGTGCCAGAAGCCGTCCTCTTGTCCCAGCATCCGGCGCAGGGCCGGGCGCACGAAGAGCCAGAAGCCCACCATCACCGAGGCCGGGTTGCCGGGCAGACCGAAGACCAGGCCGCCGGAGGCGCCCCGCTCGTGGCGGGCGGCCAGCAGCGGCTTTCCCGGCTGGATCGCCACCGCGTGGAAGAGGCGCGAGCACCCCGCCGCCTCGAGCACGCCTTCGACCAGGTCGAGCTCCCCCATGGAGACGCCCCCGGTCAGCAGGAGCACGTCCGCCTCGAGGCCCCGCTCGACCCGCTCCGCCAGGGCGGCCCGGTCGTCAGGGGCGACGCCCAGGGTCTCGGCCTCGATTCCCAGGCTCCGGCAGGCGGCGAGGACGAAGTCGGTGTGGGAGTCGCGGAGCTGGCCCGGGCCCGGCGCCTCCGTCGAGGGCACCACCTCGCTGCCGGTGACGACCAGGGCCACCCGCGGCGCACGGTGGACCTCGATCGGGTCGTGGCCATGGGTGGCGAGGAGCGAGAGGGCCCCGGGGGTCAGGAGCGCGCCGGCGGGGAGGATCTCCTCGCCCTGCCGGACCAGCTCGCCGCGCCGGCGGATGTGGTCGCCGGCCGCTCCGGGCGTGTCGAAGCGGACTGACTCTGTAGCCGCGGCGCGTCCGCTGGCCGTGGCGCCCCCGCTCCGATCCACCGTGGCCCGTTCCACCGGGATCACCCGGTCGGCGCCGGTGGGCATCGGAGCGCCGGTCATGATGCGCAG
>CAZIIB010000269.1:0-5678 GCA_964539125.1 uncultured Thermoanaerobaculia bacterium
GGCAGGCTGCCGCCGTCGATGGCGTAGGTGTGCTTGTCGAAGTCCTTGTCCCAGCCGTGGCTCTCGAGGAAGAGGGTCCGGCGCCAACCGGCGGGGGGCGGCGGGAGCTTCGAGGTGTCGAAGAGCAGCGCGATCTCGTCGCCCGGAGCCAGCACCACCGAGCGGCTGTCGGAAGCGGCGAGGAGCTCGCGCACGTCGCCGTAGCGCGTATAGCGCCCGCGCACCACGCCCCAGGGGGAGTCGGTCGAGACTCGGGCGTAGTCGAACTCGTGCGGGGCGTTGGGCGCCCGCCGCACCAGGGCCGAGAACCCGCGGTAGTGGAGGTCGGCGCGCTCCGGGGCGAGGCGGGCGACCACGCGGGGCGCCGCGTCGGCCGGCGCGGTGCTCCAGGCGATCCGGTCCCAGGACAGCCACATGGAGGTGGTGATCCGGAGCCGGTGGGCGCCCGGCGGCAGGGGCGGCGTGTCGACCACCATGGTCTTGGTCTTGCCCGCGGGGTGGCCCATGTTCGGCATGAGCACCCGCCAGCCGGCGGCGGTCTCCACCTCGAGCTTCGGCGGCTCGAGCGCGAGGTCGTGGCGCTGGGCGAGAGCGATATTGATACTGGCGTCGGTGGGGAAGATCCAGCCGTCGAGGAGCAGGCGCACCCGGGAGGCGGGCGCATCGCCCAGGTCGAAGGTGAGGCTCCAGGGCTCCTCGGCGAGACCCTGATAGGCGCTCCGCCGGTAGCCGTCGGCGTAGACCGAGTCGCGGGCGCGCACCCGCTCGGTGACGTCCCGGCCCCGGCCGTCCCAGGCGGCCACCACCGGCCGCACGTCGCGGGTGCCCAGCACGCGCTCCGGCCTGGGCCCGCCGCCCGGTACCACGCGCAGGTTCGAGGCCACCGCCACGTCCGCCGGGTGGTCGACCACCCACAGGCGGGTGAGGTCGAAGTAGGCCGCCTCCCAGAGCTCCTCGGTGATCCGCAGGTCGTAGACGCCCGGTCGCCCCGGCAGCGCCGCCGCCCCGACGACACGCACGAGCTCCTCGGGGTCGGCGGGCACCCACTTTCCCGGCGCCGCGGGCAGGCCCGCCGGGGCGTTCCAGAGCAGGTCGGTGACGAAGCCGATCCGCTTTCCCGTCCAGGTGTAGAGGAAGGGGCAGCTCCCCTTGAGCACCTGCTCCTCGGTGAGGGTCTGATCACCCGCCACGTCGAGGCGGTCCTGGGGTACGCCGTTGTTCCAGACGACCCGCATCACGTCGGCGGCCTGGAGCCGGCCGAGGCCGAAGTGGCTCACCCGGCCGTCGTGCTCGCGGAACTGGTAGGCGGTGCCCGCCCGGATCTCCACCGTCGCGCCCACGCCCCGGACGTTGTTCTTGCCGTTGCCCTGGGTGAGCCCCTTCAGGTGGACCGCGAGCCAGTGGTTTCCGTTGCCGCCCTGATTGCGCAGCAGGTGGAGGCCCTCGGGCCCGGCCACCACCAGGTCGAGGTCGCCGTCGCCGTCGGCGTCGACGGCGGCCAGGGTCGCGGCCTTGGCCGGGGCGCCGGAGATCTCGAGGTTCCGGAAGCCGCCCGTCTCGGTCTGGCCGAGGACCCGGATGCCTCCCGGGCCGGCGAGCGCCAGGTCCAGGCGGCCGTCGTTGTCGGCGTCGAAGGCGATGGCGCTGGTCCAGGCTCCGGCCTCCGGCCCGGGGAGGCCCGGAGCGTTCCAGCGCTCGAACCGGCCGCCGGCGTTGCGCCACAGGGTGACGCCCCGGCCCGCCGCTACCAGATCGGGCCGGCCGTCGTTGTTCAGGTCGGCCGAGACCAGGGCGTCGACCGGAGGCGCCCCGGCGAGGCCGCCCGCGGCGGTCCGGTCGACGAACCGGCCCTGGCGCAGGTTGTCGAGCCAGAGAAGGCCCGACTCGCCGCCGACGAGGAGATCCACGTCCCCGTCCCGGTCGAGGTCGCTCGCCACCAGGGCCCGGGCGCCGGGGAAGTGGAGCGTGGGGAAGAGCTTGGAGGTGACGTTCTCGAGGGGTGCGTCCAGCGGGTTGCGGTAGAGCTCGACCGGCGGCGCCCCCCCGCCGGCCCCGGCCAAGGCCAGGTCGAGGTCTCCTTCGATGTCGTAGTCGAGGACCGCCGCGGCGCTCCCCGCGGCGGCGCCCAAGCCGGTCTTGGCGGCGTCGCTCGGCGCCAGGTCGAGCTTGCCGCCCTCGCCGGGCGTTCCCGACCAGACCGCGGTCCCCTTGGGTCCGAAGGCCAGCAGGTCGAGGGCGCCGTCGTTCCACAAGTCGGTGGCCAGGAGACCCGTGGCGGGCCCCGCCGGGAGGACGCGCGCGGTCTTCGCTCCGGCGACGGGGCGGATCTCGAGCCCGCCGTCCTTCCCGTCGAGCAACCGGGCGGTGTCGGTCGTGCCGTCGCCGTCGAAGTCGCCCAGGGCCAGGGCGGTGCCGCGGGTCGGGACGTCGGACAGGCGCTCGCCGGCGAAGCGGACGGCGATCGGGTCGCCGAACGAGGTGACCGGCGGGGCGGACGCAAAGTGACGCAGGGGCACGGCCTGGATTCCGCTCGAAAGCTCCCGCAGGCTCTCCCGGTACATGGGGGTGATCTTGAGGACGTTCTCGAGGCGGGCCGCCGGGATGCGGGCGTTGGCGACGTCGCCGCCGTCCAGGGCGTCGAGAACCCCCTGGAGGGCGGTCGCGGCCACCGGCGGGGCCTGCCAGAGGAGGTCCCGAATGCGCAAGAACACACCGCTCGCGGCTGCGCGGTCGCCGCGCTGGATCGCCGCCTTGCCGCGCTCGATCAGGACCACGAAGTTGTCGGGCCGCACCTCGGCCAGGTGATCGAGCGCCTGGTCGGCGGCCTTCTGGTCTCCCGCCGCCACCGCTTGGCGGAGCAGGGCGTAGAGGATCTGAGGATCCTCGGGATCGAGCTCGGCCGCCTTGCGGTAGGCGGCCAGCGCCTCCGCGCTCTGGCCGGTCCAGTCGAGGATCGCTCCCTTGACCGCCAGCACGTCGCCGCGCTTCGGCGCCACCTCGATGGCGTGGTCGATCGACTGAAGTGCGGCGTCGGTGTTCTGCTGGCGGAGCTGGGCGACGGCCAGGTTGGCCCAGGGCATGGGGTCGTCGGGGACGAGCTCGGTGAGCTGGCGGTAGATCTCCTCCGCCTTGCCCGGCTGCTCGTTCTCGAGCTGAGCGAGACCCCGCGCCTGGAGGGCAACGGCGCGGGAGTCCGGCGCCTTGGGGGCGGCGGCACGGGCCGCGGGGCCACCCGACGTCGAGACGAGGATCAGAGAGACCAATGCGATCAGCCGGACGAGCGCGGAGAGGCGAGGCATGTCGGCATTCTACCGGCCCCGAGGATGGGGTCCTCAACGCTTCATGGCGCGATAGACCGCCAGCAGGATCACCGCGCCGAGAATCGCGATGACCAGGCTGCGAAAGTCGAAACCGGTCAGTCCGCCGAAGCCCAGGAGAGTGGCCAGGAAGCCGCCGATCACGGCGCCGGCGATGCCGATGAGGATGGTGATGATGCACCCCCCCGGGTCCTTGCCCGGGGTGATGAGCTTGGCGACGGCCCCGGCGACGAGGCCCATGAGGATCCAGTAGACAAGTCCCACGGTAGCTCCTCCTGAAGAGAGTGTTCCAGATGAAGGGTGAGTCGTCCCCCGCGCCCGAGACCATCCAAGAATCGTGCCGACGGGCCCCTCGCGGCCCCGGGATACAATTCCGCGGATGGCCGATCCGACCCCGCCGCGCCTCTTCCTGATCGACGGCTACTCGAACATTTTCCGCGCCTTCTACGCGATCCGCAACCTCTCGAACTCGCGCGGCGAGCCGACCAACGCGGTCTACGGCTTCATCCAGATGCTCCGGAAGCTCCTGCGCGAGGAGCGCCCCGACCACCTGGGCGTGGCCCTCGACGTCTCGTCCGAGACCGTGCGCACCGAACGCTACGAGGACTACAAGGCCCACCGCGCCCCCATGCCGGAGGACCTGCGTCCCCAGATCCCCTGGATCCGCAAGGCCCTCGAGGCGTATCGGATTCCGATCCTGGAGAGGGAGCGCTACGAGGCGGACGACGTGCTGGGGACCCTGGCGAAGAAGGCCTCGGCCGCGGGCTACGAGGTGGTCCTGGTGTCGGCGGACAAGGACCTGATGCAGCTCGTGGGCCCCCGTGTGTCGCTCATGCACACGGGCCGCAACAAGCTCTACGATCCAGCGCTCGTCGAGGAGGACTTCGGCGTGCCGCCCGACAAGGTGGTCGACGTCCTCGCGCTGATGGGCGACGCCTCGGACAACGTGCCGGGGGTCCCCGGCGTGGGGGAGAAGGGGGCGAAGGCGCTGATCCGCGAGTACGGCTCCCTCGAGCACCTCCTGGCGCACGCCTCCGAGGTCTCCCGCAAGAGCTATCGGGAGTCGCTGGAATCCAACCGGGACCAGGCTCTCCTCTCGCAGGAGCTGGTGACGATCCACACCGACCTCGACCTCGACTTCGACCCCGAGGCGCTGCACCACGACCCGCCCGACGCCGAGGCCCTGCGCAGCCTGTTCGCCGAGCTCGAGTTCTTCAGCCTGGTGGAGGAGCTGGACCGGGACGCGGCGGCGGAGGAGGAGATCCCGGCCGCGGCCGAGGTCCCCGATCCCGCCGCCTGGCGGGAGGTGGTCGGAGCCCTGGGGTCGGCGCCGGTCGAGGTCGCCCGGCTGGGGAGCGAGGAGGCCCTCGGGCTGGCGGTGGAGGCGGCGGGCACGTCCCCCGGCGGCCGCGCGAAGGCCTGGTTCGCCGACTTCCGGCGCGACGGCTTGCGGGAAGCGGCCCTCGAGACCCTCGCCACCTGGGCGGCCGACCCGGAGCGGGAGCTGGTGGGCCACGACCTGAAAGAGGTGCTCCGCCCGGTGGCCGGGGCGCGCGGCGGCGAGATCGAGGTGGCGGCGCAGCTCTTCGACGTCATGCTGGTCTCCTACTTGATCCGTCCCGCGGTCCACGGCCACAGCTTCGAGGAGATGGCCCTCGAGCGCCTGGGCCGGCGGGCCCTGACCGAGAAAGAGGCCGGGTGGGACAAGGGGGGACCGCCGCCGGTGGGCGACTCCCGCCTCACCGCCCTGGCCGGCGAGCGCCTGGTCCTGGGCGCGCGCCTGGCGGAGAGCGCGCAGGCCGAGCTCGAGGCGGCCGACGGCTCGGCCCTGGCCCGGGTCTACCGGGAGATCGAAGCGCCGCTCCTGCCGGTGCTCCTGGGCATGGAGGAGCGCGGCGTGCGCCTCGACCGGGAGTACCTGGCCGCCATGTCCGAGGAGCTGGGCGCCGAGATCGCCGGGCTCGAGCGCGGGATCTACGACGTGGCCGGGGAGGAGTTCAACGTCGCCTCGCCGCAACAGCTCGGGGTCATCCTGTTCGAGAAGCTCGGCTACCCGGTGATCAAGCGCACCAGGAAGACCAGGAGCTACGCCACCGGCGCCGAGATCCTCGAGGAGCTGGCGAGCCGGGGCTACGAGCTGCCGGTGCTGCTGCTGCGCTACCGCGAGCTGACCAAGCTCAAGTCGACCTACGTCGACGCCCTTCCCGCTCTGGTCGCCGCCGACGGCCGGGTCCACACCCGCTTCAACCAGGCGGTGGCGGCGACCGGCCGCCTCTCCTCGGCCAACCCGAATCTCCAGAACATCCCGGTGCGCACCGAGCTCGGGCAGCGCATCCGCAAGGCCTTCGTGGCCGAGCCCGG
>CAZIIB010000270.1:0-5660 GCA_964539125.1 uncultured Thermoanaerobaculia bacterium
GAGCGGCCCGGGAGATGAACTGCCCAGATCGCGTCTTCTCCAGTACATGGGAAGACCACTACGCCACGTTCCGCCCGGCCATACCGTGGAGGTCACTAACCGGACCTTCCAGCAGCGCTTTCTGCTCTTGCCGACGAAGGAGCTGCGCGAGATCGTGCTTGGCATCTTGGGTCGCGTCCAGCGCAAGCTCGATATGCCGATCCACGCCTTCACGTTCGCTTCGAACCACTTCCACCTCCTGGTGACGCCCAGGGACGCCGATCACCTGGCCCGCTTCATGCGGCGCTTCGAGCAGAAGCTCTCGACGGAGATCACTCGGCTCTTCGACTGGGAAGGCTCCATATGGCAGGACCGCTACCATGCGATCCCTATCGAGAGCGACGAACGTGCCCTGGTCGGGAGGCTGCGCTATGTCTTGAGCCATGGGGTCAAAGAGGGCCTTGTGCGCCGATGCGCAGAGTGGCCCGGCGCCAACTGCGTCAGAGCCCTCGCGGAGGGGCAGCGCTTAGTCGGGACCTGGTATGACCGGAGTGCTCAGTATCGGGCCGGGCGCTGGGGGCGCGAAGTTGACGAAGAAGACTTCGCGCATGAAGAAGAGCTGGTGCTCACACCACTTCCGTGTTGGGCTCACTACAGCGAAGAGGATAGACGAGTGCTTGTCCGGGAGATGCTCTCCGAAGTCGAAGCGCAGGCGGCGGCAGCCCACGCGACGAAGGGCACCTCTCCCATTGGTGTCGAGGCGATCCTCGCCCATCATCCGTGGGAGCGGCCGCCGAAGGCCAAGCACGCCACAAGACCTTGGGTCCATGCGGCAACCCGACAGGGCCATCTCCGGATCCGCGAGGCGTACCGCCTGTTCGTCGCCTCCTACCGCGATGCCGCTGAGCTCTTCAAGTGCGGAGCGGCCGATGCTCGGTTCCCCGAAGGCAGTTTCCCTCCCGCAGCGTCGTTCGTCCCACTGCTGGCGCCTGGATAGGCGGAGGCACCGGCCCGATCGAAGTAGGTGTCCATCGAACCGCAAAGGTAGCTCCTTTGACGATCCTTCTCTCGGCTGTCAAGGGACTCGTGCGCCCAGGAGGATCGCCTTGAAGGAAGCCGATGGCGGGGAGCCTTCCAGCTTCGCGGAGGGGCACTTGCTCCGGCCTTGCCAGCCTCTAATTACATAGCACCTCTCGACCTCTCCGGTAGCACCTCGCCTCTAACCACATGGCACCCTCCTGCGGTAGCACCTCGCCTCTAACCACATGGCACCCTCCGGCGGCACCCTCCGGCGCCTCACCCTCCGGCGAGCGCAACCGCCCCCGTTAGCCCCCGAAGAGCGCCTCGAACGCCGCCTTGTTCTCGTCCGCCGCTACGGTCCAGGCGCCGAGGCTCGCCAGCAGGTTGATCTCGGTGGGCGAGAGGTCGGTGTCGAAGGTGGGGTAGTGGGGGAAGGAGTGGAAGGACGAGGGGTCGTCGAAGTCGCCCATCAAGGTCTGGACCTGGGGCGAGAGGGCGTCGAACCAGTCGCGCACTCGGGTCGTGTAGACCCAGAGCATGGTCACCGTTCGACCGTCGGCGACCCCGAACCAGTCGTTCTTCTGGACGGCCAGCTTCTGGGTGAAGACGGCGGGCTTCTGGTTCGTGCCGGAGCCGCTCGCCTGCCAGAGCCCGGAGACGAGGTCGGCGAAGGCCTCGGCGGGGAAGACCTGGCTGTTCTGGCCCTGAGGGAATTCCGGCGTCGGGTCGCCGGCGTAGAGCTTGTACCCCTCGCCCTTCTGGTAGGGCTGGTATCCGAAGAGCGGCGGGACCTGGCTCGAGACGAGGACGCCGGTGTTCGGAGCGGTGGAGCCGTCGGCCCGGACGACACCCTCGGGAATCGCCTCCAGCCGCTGGGTCGAGTTGACGAACGAGATGACGCTCTCGACGTCGGCGTAGGTGAGCATGTCGGCGACGCCGGTGTTCTCGAGGCTGCCGCCGTCGGCGAACTGGGTGGGCAGGGTCTGCGGGTAGGGCTCGACCCCGGCCGCCGGCCAGTAGGCGTACTCGGGGATCAGCGACTTGAGCAGGCCCAGGTCGCCTCGCATCTCGCTCATGAGCTTCGGGGTGCGGTGCTTGAGCCGGTGTTTGAAGAGGAAGGCGGGGAGCTTGGCAAGCTCCGCGCCCACCTTGCCCTGGTGCTTGCCCAGCCAGGCCATGACGTCGTCGAACAGGTCGTCGACCACGTCGAGGAAGTCGTCCGGCTTCTCGGCCCACTGGGAGAAGAGGTTCCCCAGGGTCTCGGCGAAGGCGGCGCTCGAAGCGCCCACGGCGTCGGCGAGAGCCCACTGGCGGAGCTGGCCGACGGTGACCTCGGGAGCGGCGACCGCGGTGGGGTTGGAGCTGAAGCCGAACGAGGTGACCCCGCCGCCGCCCGGCGTCCGGTCGTTGACGTCGGTGCCGCGCGGGGAGCCGACGATGCCGGTGAAGAAGGGGGTCGACTGGACCGGGGCGAGCAGGCGGAAGCTGGTCTCCGCCTCCATCAGGAACATGGAGGTGTTGCACAGGAGGTACGGGCGCTGGACGCGGTCGGGCCCGGCGGCGACCAGGTGCGCGGTCACGTCGCCGAGCTGGGTGCCGCCGCGGGTGACGTCCTTGGTGAGCGTCTCCCGGTCCCACGTGAAGAGCTCGGTGGGCGAGAAGCGGGAGCCGGGGTCGAAGAGGCCATAGGGCTTCAGGATGTGTAGCCCCATCAGCGCCTGCCAGAGGAAGTTGGGCGGCGCGTGGAAGAACTTGAAGAGGAGGAACGCCTCGACCGCGAGGGCGGGGACGGAGAAGAGGTTGGTGGCGACCGAGTTGCCGATGTTGCCGTCGGGCAGGACGTCGAGGGTCTCGGCCGGGGTATGGCCGGCGGTCTTCTTCGGGACCAGGCGGCCCGGATCGGCGACGTACTCGTTGAGGTAGGCGTCGTCGCTCGTCTTGTCCGAGAGGTACTCGAAGGTCACGCCCACCCACGAGCCGCCCGAGACGGTGGAGAGCGCGCGGGTTTTCTCGAGCAGGCCCAGGGCCTTCAAGCCGCGGAGCTGGCCCATGCCCGCCGTGAGGGCGCGCGAACCGCCGCCCGAGAGGCAGATCCCCACGTTGCCGGGGGTCGCCCGGTCGACGAAGCCTTTGACGGTGAGCCCGCCGGTGACCAGATCGGCCTTGAACATACCGGAGCTCTTCGGTGCTGGAGACATGGTTTCTTCCTCCTCTCTACGACTCTCAGTGCCGGAGAGGGGCGATTCGTTACCCGGGGAGGTCGAAGATCGGGCTCGGAGCGGCCGGCGGGTTGACCCAAGCGGGGAATCCCCGATGCCGGAGCCTCTCCGTCGAGGGAGGGTGTGGCGTCTCACTGGTGTGTATAATGTGTAACGAAGACTGGAGGATTAGATGGCAGCCCCCCTCAAGCGCGTGAATCTGATGCTCGACGAGGTGCTCGTGGAGAGTCTGCGCCGCGAGGCGAAGCAACGCGAAGTGAGCATGTCGGAACTGGTGCGCACTCTCCTCCAGCGAGAGCTCGGATGTCCCAGGGACCCAGAAGAGAGCTTGGGACGTCTTCGCCGCCTCCGTGAGACGCTCGGCCCCATGTCGGACAGTGCGGAGCTCGTTCGGCGGGACCGCGATCGAGGATGGTGACCCGCGTTCTCGACACGAGCGTGGTCGCGAAGTGGTTCTTCGAGGAACGGGGAACGGATCGCGCCCTGGAGTTTCTCCGCGAGCTCCTGGGAGGATCGGCTCGTGTTCACGTGCCTTCGTCACTGTTCTACGAGCTGGGGAACGTCTTCTGGGCTCGGCGCACAGCAGGATTCACCGAGCGCCAAGCTCGGGAGGCTTGGGCGGAGCTGGAGTCCTTCCCGATCTCCGTCAGCCGGGCTTCCAGGCTTCTTCCGCAGGCCGTGGGCTTCGCTTTCCAGCACGGCGTGACGGTGTACGACGCCGTCTTCGTCGTCTTGGCGCAGCAGCTTGGATGCGACCTGGTCACCGCCGACGGAGCTCTCTGGGATGAAGTTGCCGGCGACTGTCCCTGGGTCAGGCGGCTGTAGGGAGAGCTCTGGCCGCTGATCAGCTGCCCTCCATCGCGTCGCCTGGCCGCGAGCTGCCGAGGGTCGACGCGAGGTGGGCGCGTAGCTCGTCCAGCGCTTCGTCCGGGTGGTCGTAGCGGAGAATGACCTCCACGGCGGGATTCCCCGAGATCATCCTCGAGACCGTGGCCCCCCGGGCGAGGAGGCAGATTACGGGCTTGTGCTGGAGGTAGGCCTGCATGAGCTCGGCGCCGACGCCGTGAGCCGGCTGAGTCACCTCGGCGATCACGAGATCACACCCGGAGAGACCGTCGGAATCCTGGAAGAAGACGACGCGGTCGTCCGCGGGCTCGTCGACCGCCGAAGTATCGAGGTGTGGCAAGAAGACCTCGAGGCCCAGGCTCCGGCAGAGCTCTCCGATGGCCTCGTAGAACTCGGTCCTCCGATCACTGGGATCTGTCAAGGGCCCGGCGATGAACACTCGCATGGTCTTCCTCTCGGGTCACGTTGATCTCATCGAGGTTCGCGGGTCCCTCCGAGCTCAGCCCTCGCGCGTGCTTCCCGCCGTCTCACCAGAGAGGTGCCAGCAACAGGGCCAGCAAGGCCAGCACGCTCAAGAGGCCGAAGACGTCGACGACCCAGCCGACGCGAAAGCAGGACATCCCGATCATCTTCTGCCGGGTCTTGAGGGGTCCTTTCAGGGATTCGGAGAAGTGTTTCATTTCATAGGACCAGCGCTCCTTCGCGTAGCTCTCCAGCTCCACCAGACGCTCCAGGCGCAGCTTGCCGTAGCGGTCCATCGGTGTGAAGACCCCGAGCCACCAAAACCAGAAAGGCAGCGGCCAGATGAGTCGGACCAGGAGAGCCGTGTAGCCGCTTCCGAGGGCCGCCGAGTTGCCGAAGACCAGCAGGCCGGCGGAGATCGCGACGCGGAGATCCCGGGCCCCTCCTTCAGCGTTCTCCGCTCCGAGCGAGCGTTTCCTGCGGCTTCAAGGCCGCGTAGAGGAACTCGTGGGCCGGCGTCGGGACGCCGAGCTTCCGGCCCAGGCGCACGACGGCGCCGTTCTGTGCCTCGAGCTCCGAGGGGCGGCCCTCCATGACGTCGCGCTGCATCGACGCCGTGGCGCCGTCGGGCAGGGCGTCGATGAAGCGGAGCGTCTCCGCCACGACGTCTTCGGCGAGGGCCACGCCGCGGGCGCGGGCCACCGCCTCGACCTCTTCCATCGCCGCCACGAAGAGCGCCCGCGTCTCGGGAACGGACCGGCTCCGATCCGCGCTCACCCGGGTCACGGCGCCGACGCCGCTCGCCGAGGCGATGAAGAGGAATTTCGTCCAGATGTCGCGCTGGACGTCGTCCGAGAGGGTCGCGCGGACCCCCTGGCAGCGCTGGAAGGCCTCGAAGATCCGCTCGGCGCGCTCGCTCCGGGTGCCGTCGAGCTCTCCCACGGCGACCGTCGGCTCCACCGCGGCGTGGGTGACTCGCCCGGGTCCGGCGAGAAACGACACCAGGCGGCAGGTGCCGCCCAGCATGTGGTCCATGCCGAGGACGGCGCCGATCTCCTCGGCCACCGTCGCGCCGTTCTGGAGCGAGACGACGACGGTGTCGGGGCCGACGGCGGGGAGCAGCGCCTGCGCCGC
>CAZIIB010000271.1:0-5654 GCA_964539125.1 uncultured Thermoanaerobaculia bacterium
TCTATGGCGGGGACCGGAGGGAGAGCCGCACTGGCGTCGAGGTTCTTCCCTGGAGCCGGATCGGGGAGCTGGCCGAGGCGGTGACGGCCGTCGGATGAGGGACCGGATGGAGCCGGGGATCGACGACCTCGTCGAGCTCCTCGGCTTCCTCGAGGACGACGCGGAGGACGGGGTCTTCCTGCCGACGAGTAGCGATGCCCGGCGAGCGCACAGCGACCATCGTCCTCGCGGACACCTCGGTCCGACCACACGGTCTCGGGCTGGCCGAGGCTGCATGCCTCAGACCTTCCGCAAGCTCTTCCGCCGCCAGGCCGAGCGCCTCGCCCGCGCCCTTCAGGCCGGAGAGCCCTACCGCGCCTTCCGCTACCCATGTTGATCGCCGTGGCCTACGACGTGCGGGACGCCCGTCGGCGGACGAAGGTGGCCGCGCTGCGAAATCGCTCGCCTCCTCACTTCTCGTAGCGGTGCCGAGGTATCATGGAGCCCGTCCTCGAGATGCAGGGGCCGCCATGAAGGGAAACTCCGTCAAAGACCTCTCGATCGATGAGCTCCGGAGCCTGATCCGCACGACGGTGGAAGAAGCCCTCGAGGATCGCTCCGAGGACCTCACGGCGCTCGCTTCGGAGCCCTTCCTGCGCTCCATCGAAGAGGCGCGCGCCGACCTCGCCGAAGGCCGGCTGACGCCGATCGAGGACCTTCTGGACGCCGATCGCTGAATCCGGTGTCCGACGTCTTCCTCACCCGTCGAGCGCTCCAGGACCTGAAGCGCCTGGACCCTCCGGTGAAGAGGAAGATCCTGGAGACGCTCCGCGAGTACACCTCGGCTCCTCTCGATCGGGCGCGAAAGCTGACGGATCCCAGAATCGGTACATACCGCTACCGGATCGGCTCGTACCGCGCGATCTTCGACCTCGTGGACGGAGATGTCGTCGTTCTCCGGGTCGGGCACCGCAAGGACATCTATTCGTGATGGCCCGAGCCGTTTACGAGCCGCTGCGGTGCCCATGCTGATCGCCGCGGCCTACGACATTCGGGACAATCGCCGGCGGACGAAGGCGGCCTCGACCTGACGCGCGGCTCGCGCACGGCGTCGGTCTGGAGGACCAGGGCCGGCCGCCGCTTGCCCTCGCGCGCCCACCACACCTCCCCTCGGCGCGGCAGCTCCTGGGCCGCCTGGCGGAGCCCGGTGACCACCACCACCGGCAGGCTGGCCAAGGCTTCCTGCACCAGTGGCGAGATCTCGCGGGGGAGGTATGTCATGACTCACCACGCTATAGCGGCAAATTGACAGGCTGGATAGGGCGATGACCCACAGAAGCTCGGCTGCCAGGGGATGGCGTGAGGGAATACCAGTTTCTCTCCCAATTCTGGCTGGCTGCGGGCTATTCGTGGAGGCTGCGCTCGTGTTCGGCGGGGTGCCTTTGCAGTAGGGACTCGAGCCGCCGGTGGGCGGCGGGGGTGGGGGCGGCGGCGAGGAAGAGGGGACGGTCTTCCTCGGGCCAGGGGCGGCTGCGGGCCAGGGCGGTGAGGCACCAAAGGCGGTCGGCGGGGGAGTCGATGTGGTCGAGGAGGGCGAGGGCGGCGGGGAGGCTCTCGGGGGCGCCGGCGGCGAGCCAGGCTTGGAGGGCGCGGCGGCGGGCCCACGGGTAGGGGAGGCGGTGCTCGATGAGGTCGGCCACGGCCGCGGCATCGGGGCGCTCACCGGCCGCCAGGCGGTGACGGAGGCGGCGGAGCTCTTCGAGCACGTTAGTGGCGGAGGGGGCGGCGCCGGCGATCTCCTCGGGGGCCGCGGCGGGAAGTGGCGGCGGCTCGGGGACCGGGAGAGGCGCCGGAGGTGGTAGCGGCACGGGCTCCGGCGGTTGTGGCTCGGGCTCCGGCGGTGGCGGCGGCTCTCGCTCCGGCGGCTCCTCTTCCGACGGCTCCTCTTCCGACGGCTCGAGGGGGGGCGGTTCGACGCGCGCCCCGACCGGGGCGGGCACGGCCTCGGTCGCCGGTTCGGCCGCCGGCTCCGGTTCCGGGGGCGGTGGTGGGGGCGGGGGCTCCGCCAGGGTCTCGTCCACCTCGGCGAGAATCCTGTCCAGGGCCTCGCCCCGGCGCTTCGGATCGGCCAGGGCGTGAACCGTCTCTTTCAGGCTCGCCGGGCGTTCCTCGAGGCGAGCGAGCACCCTCTGGAGGGCGTTCGCGGTCTCCTCGTCCCCCGCCGCCAGCCGTTCGACCAGCGCCTCGGCGCCCTCGAACCCGGCCATGCGCAGGAGCACCTTGCGGTCGAAGGGCGAGAGGCGGCGGAGCGCCGTCAGACCATGGCCGAGGAGGCGGACCCGATCGATGGGCCCGGCGCTCCGCAGGTCCCGGAGCAATCCCTTGAGATCGACGCCCTCGGCCACGGCTCAGCTCGCCTTGGGGCTTCGGGGTTTCTTGGGCTCGGACTCCGCCTCGCCGGCGATTGCATCCGGCGCCTGGCCGGCGCGCGCCGGGAGCCGCGAGATGTCCTGGAGGAACTTCTTCAAGTCGACGCCGGCGAGCTGCTCCATGATCGGGCTGAGCTCGGAGAGCACCTGGACCACGTCCTGCGTGAGCTTGGCGGCGCCGGTGCCGGAGTGGTCGCCGCCCTGGCTGATGATCGTCGTCGTGCCGGCGCGGGCCAGGGGCTCGGAGACGGCGGCGGCGATCTCGGGGAGCACCTTCAGGGCCTCGATCGAGAGGCCCGCCTCGTTGTAGGTCTTCAGGGCCTCGGCGAGCTTCAGCCGGGCTTCGGCCTCGGCGCGCCCCTTGGCCAGGATGGCGTCCGCTTCGGCGGTGCCGATCTGCCGGCGCATGACCGACTCGGCCTCGGCCTGGGCCTGGCCCTCGGCGATCACCGCCTTCGCCTGCTCCTCTCGGCGCTTGCGCTCGGCCTCGGCCGCGCGGACCACCTTGTACTGCTCGGCGTCGGCCGCGCGCTCGGTCTCGTACTTCTTGGCGTCGGCTTGCTCGCGGATGACGGCGTTGAGCTCGAGCTTGCGCCGCTCGACCTCCTTTTCGGCGATGGAGATGTTCTGGACCTTGGTCTCCATCTCGCCCGCCTTGGTCGCCTTGGCGTCGGCGACGTCCACCTCTTCCTTGATGGACGCCTTCTTGAGCGACAGGGCCTTGTCCGAGTCGGCGATCTGCTTGTCCACGTCGAGGCGCTTCTGCTCTTTCTGCTGGCGGGCCTGCTCCTCCTCGATGGCGGCGTCGCGGTCGGCGTTGGCGGTGGCGATGCGGGCGTTCTTGAGCGCCTCCTGGATCTTCGGCTGCCCCAGGGCGTTCAGGTTCCCGCCGTCGTCCTGGATCTCCTGGAAGACGAAGGACTTGAACTCGAAGCCCATGCCCTCGAGATCGACGTGGGCCTCCTCGCGCACCCGCTCCTGGAAGCGCTTCTGGTCGCGGTAGAGCTCCTCGACGGTGAGGGTGCCGACGATGCCGCGGAGGTGGCCGGCCACCGTCTCCTTGAGGGTGCCCTTGATCTGGTCGTGGTCCATGCCCAGGAAGCCCTCGGCGGCCTTGCGGATCTCCTGGACGTCGCCGCCGATCTTGACCTGGGCCACCGCCTTGACGTTGATGGGGATGCCCTGGACCGTGTAGACGTGCTGGAGGTCGATCTCCAGGGTCATCATCTTGAGCGACAGGAAGGCCGCCTGTTCCCAGGCCGGTACCACGAAGGCGCCGCCGCCGCGCACGATGCGGAAGCCCTCGACCTTGCCCTTCTCGTCGCGCACCTTGGCGCCGAAGAGCTTCCTGCGGCCGTAGATGATCAGGGCCTCGTCCGGCCCGGCCTTCTTGTAGCGCAGCTTGACGAAGAGGTAGAAGAAGAAGAGTACGACGGCGGTCAGGATCAACCAGGAAAACGTGGACAAGACGGCCATGCCGGACCTCCTGAAAGAGGACGATCAGAAGCGTTCGGAAGATAGGTACGCGCTGGGCGTAGTCTATCTTCCACGGCGATTGACGGGATCCCCCCCGCACCCCCTCGATCCCCTTCCCACCCCCGAGGGGGGAAGGGGACGCCCCCTCCCGTGAGGTCGGCTCCGACCGAAGGACTGGCCATGCAGCCGGAAGTGCGCCGCCGGCCGGGTCGGTTTCAGCGTTGCCGGGTGAGGGCCCGCACGATGCCCCGGGCGACGAAGCCCGGGGGCGAGGCGCCGCTGAACGCGCCGGCGACGGCGTAGAGGCTCCTCAGGCTGAACCGGGTCTCGGCGGAGATGGCGAAGATCGGCTCCCAGGCGTCGGGCTCGAACTTCGCCTTGAAGGCCTCCAGTCCCTCGAAGTCGTAGAACCGGCGGCCGTGGGCGCGCACGCGGTCGAGGAGGAAGCGGATCCGCCGGGGCGGGCGGCTGCCGGCGGGCCCGGCGCGCCGCGAGAGGGGAGCGAGGCCGAGGGTGAGGAAGCGGGCCTCGTGGGCCGCGAGCTCGAGGGCCGCGGCGTGGAGGAGGAGCTCGGTTGCGCCGTTGGGCGCCCGCCGGCCCCGCACCATCTGCTCGATCAGCCAGCCCCGCCGGGCGGGGACCGGCGAGGCGACCAGGAAGGCCACCGGCTCGCCCTCTCGCGAGGCGACGAAGACCCGCCGGTCCTCCAGGCGCTCCAGGGTCTCGGGCTCGACCAGGAAGTGCATGGGCGGCAGACCCCGGGTGGCGAGCCACTCGGCGAGACAGCGCTCGAGGCCCGGGTGCCCGGCCGCCTCCTCCGACGGCCAGCGCCGGGCGGCCACGCCCTTGTTGCGCGCCCGGTTCACCTGGGCCCGCAGCGACGGCTTGCGCGCGAAGGCGCCCACCAGCGAGGCCGGCGTCCAGAGCGGTTGCGCCCCCAGGACCAGCCGATCGCACGGACCCCGCCCCCGGAGCACTTCGGCCAGGGGCTCCTCGGCGCCGAAGTAGCAGACCCGGCGCCGGCGGCGGCGGGCGTCCTCTTCGAAGGCGGCCACCACCTCCGCCAGCCGCTCCGGCGCGCAGACCGGGGAGCCGCCCACCACCCGCACCCCGGCGGAGGTGACGTAGCCCACCACCGCGTCGCCCGCGGCCGAGAACCAGCGGGCGAAGCCGGGGTTCAGGATCTGGTAGCAGGTGGCGTTGCGCCCGTGGGTCAGGACCAGCTCCCGGGCCTGGGCGAGGTCGGCCCGGCGCTCGAGCGGCCCTTCTCGAAGCTCGGACCGCCCTCTCATCGGCCGGGATGCTAGCAGGGGCTGGCCCGCGTCGGTTGGGCTTTCTCCGTAACCTCAGCCCCAGCCGTTGAGATGGGCCGTGTGGATTTGCGCTTCTACCCGGACCCGGAGACCGGCGAGCCCCACATCTACACGGGGTCAGCAAGGAGGAGGTGCGTGAGGTCCTCGGAGACCCGGGCGAGGAGCGCCCGGGTAAGAACAACGCCCGCGTTGCCATTGGGGCCACGCGAGCAGGCCGCACATGGCGGTACCCTCATGCTCGCTCCATCGCGTCTCGCCGCGGCGCGGCATTGCGTGGTATAAGGGGGACCGAGGGGACCTTCAGAAGGAGGCGAGCCATGGCGAAGACGAAGAGTGAAACGCCGACGGCGGGAGCCGCCGCGGCGGGCAACGGTCACGGAGGGTTGCCGGCGCCCCTGCGCCCGCCCAACGACGCCTCGGCCCTGGAGGAGATCCGGGACCGGGCCGACACGGTCAA
>CAZIIB010000272.1:0-5653 GCA_964539125.1 uncultured Thermoanaerobaculia bacterium
CGAGCTGGGCTCCGGCCTGGGCGGCATCGGCATCGTCGCCGAGCTGCTGGCCGGCGACGGGGAGAGCGGAGTCGCCGCCAAGGAGGCGGCGACGGAGATCACGACCGCGAGCCGCGAGCTGGGTGCGGCGCTGTCGGACATCGTCTGGGCCCTGGATTCGAGGGCCCGCTCGCTTCCGGAGGTGGCCGGCCGACTCGCCCAGCGAGGCGCCACGCTCTTCAGCGGCAGCGGGACGGAGCTGACCTGCCGCTTCCCGGAGACGTGGCCCAAGACGAGGCCCGACGCCGCGGTACGCCGTAGCGTCCTCTTGATCGGGCTCGAGGGGCTGTACAACGCCGCCCGCCACGCGGCCGCCGACCACGTCGAGCTGATCCTCGAGCCCGCCGGCGGCGACTGGCGACTGGCGATCCGCGACGACGGCCGGGGCCTGCCCGCCGTCGGCGAGCGCGAGCCGGGTCACGGCATGGCCAGCATGCGGCGCAGAGCCGCGGAGATCGGGGCACAGGTCACCTGGCGAGAGAGCTCCGGCGGCGGAACCACGGTGGAGCTGACCTTCGCCCTGCGTCCGCCGAAGTGGCGGCGAAAGATCACATGATCGGGGGAGTGACCGTCGGCCCGCGTGCGTGAGAGGCTCATTGCGAACGGACTCCACGTGATGAAGTTCCGAATCGCCATCATCGAGGACGACCGCCGCTACCGTGTCAGCCTGGAGCGACTGATCGCCAGCGCTCAGGATCTCGAGCTCGCGGGCAGCTACGGCAGTGCCGAGGACGCCCTGCGCGCCGCCGCCCGGCTGGGCGACGCGAGGCCGTGGGACCTGGTGCTCATGGACCTGGAGCTCCCGGGCATGAGTGGCATGAAGGCCACCCGGCGCCTCAAGGAGTGGTGGCCCGAGGTCCAGGTCGTCGCGCTCACCGTGTTCGAAGAGCCCGGTACCGTGCTGGAGGCGATCTGTTCCGGAGCGGACGGCTACCTCTCGAAGAGCGCGGCCGGCAGGGAGATCCTGGAGCAAGCGCGGGTCGTCCTGGCCGGCGGAGGCTCGCTGACCCCCGGGGTGGCGCGCACCCTGCTCGAGCTGGTCCGCAAGCCTCTGCCGCGTCCCCAGAACGACACTGCCGCGCCGAGCCGCATGGACCTCACCCAACGGGAGCAAGAGGTCCTGCGCGCCCTGGTCCAGGGTCTCGCGTACAAGCAGATCGCCTCGACCCTGGGCATCGCCATCGACACCGTCCGCAGCCACGTCAAGAACATCTACCGCAAGCTCCAGGTCCACGGCCTCGCCGAGGCGGTCGGTCGGGCCATTCGCGAGAAGCTCGTCTAGCACTCGCGCCGTCGCCCCGACGAATCACACGACCATGTGATTGTGGCGCAGCGCCCGGCTCACCTAGATTCGAAGTCGAATCGAGCCCAAGGAGGCGGATCATGGCGCGGAGGCGGACCTGCTCGCTGCTCCCTCTTCTCACGCTGCTCCTGGCGGCCGGCGCGGCCGCCCAGCCCCTGCTCATCGAAGACGTCGGCCCCGACGGCGATGACATTCCGGGGAGTCCCGCCGGCAACTGGTCGGCCTCGGGGCTGATCGCCGCCATCGACGGCTCGGGACCCGAGAGCGTCGCGGGCCCGCCGGCGAGCTGGAGCTCCCGCAACGGCCCGGACTGGGTCGAGCACGTCGCGGCCGTGGACCCCCGGGGCCACCTGAAGGTCTTCTACCGCCAGCCGGAGGAGGAATGGAAGGTGGTCGACGTCACCGAGAAGACGGGGACGCCCGTCGCCGTCGATGAGCCGGCCGCCTGGCTCATGCCGGAGGGCGGCGAAACCGACGAGAAGCTCGCGATTCCCTCCGAGCAGGGGGATCTCCTCGTCTTTCGATGGCACTCCGGCTCGGATTGGCTCGTCGAGAACCTCACACAGCGCTATGGCCCCCCGGTCGAGGGAGCCGTGAGCGCGTGGGTCTCCTCCGGTCCGGGCGGGACCGTGGAGTACATCGCGGCCCGGGGCTTCGCCTCGAAGCTGATCCTCTACTACCGGCGGGCCGGCGGGGCGTGGAAGTACGTGGACGTGACCGGGCACACGGGCTCGGGTCTCGGCTCGAGGGTGGGTGCGGGGCCCACCGGCTGGACCGACGGGGACGTCGAGTACATCGCGGCACCGTCGCCGGTGGGGTATCTCCTGCTGTTCTCCTTCTCTCCGGAGCACGGCTGGGACGTCGCGAACCTCTCGGCCCTGACGCACCACCCCGACGGGCCCACATGGAGGGTCGAAGGCCAGGTGGCCAGGTGGTCGGCGAATGGGGGGCTCCACCTCGCCGCCCGGGCGCCTGACGGGGACCTGCTGGTCTTCACGCGGGATCCCATCGAGGGGAGCTGGAGAGTCACCGACCTCTACCAGGAGACGGGTCGCAGGGTCGCCACGGCGCCGACGTTCTGGGAGGTGGGGTCGGGCGGCGGCCGGGTCGAGCACCTGGCCGCCGCGGACGCCAAGGGCAACCTGGTCGTCTTCTACCGCGGCTCGGGCACCTGGAAGGCCGTCGACGTCGGATCGATCACGGGGCGGGAGACCCAGCTCCGCCCCACGAGCTGGGTCACTCCCGAGAGTGCTCCCCCGCTCGAGAACGTGGCGTCGACCTCCCCCGACGGGAACCTCGTCGTCTCCTCTTGGCGGCCGGGGCGCGACTGGATCGCCGAGAACGCCTCGCGTCTGGCCAGCGGACGCGTGCTGTACGCCGCCAGCGAGAACGCCGGCGTCTGGCGTTCGGACGACTACGGCCGGTTCTGGCGCCAGCTCTCGCAGCCGCAACCGGGCGACGGTGCCGCGCCCCAGGGCACGCTCGACGTGTCGGTCGTGCTCGACGTAGCCGTCAGCCCGGCCGACCCCCGGATCGTGCTGGTGGGCACCGGCTCGGACCACCGGACCCACTCGCGCGCGGGGCTCTACCGCTCGACGGACGGCGGCACGAGCTGGCAGCGGGTGGCCAAGTTCGAGAGGGCGGTCGTGGAAGGGGGCGTGACGAGGCTCGAAGTGCTACCCGTGAGCGAAGTGACCTTCGCGCCCGACGATCCGGATCTCGCCTTCGCCGTCGGGGGCTCGGGAATCGAGGCGAGCACGGATGGCGGCAGATCCTGGAGCCCTCTTCCCCTGCCCGACAAGACGAGCCTGGTCTGGCACCTCGCCGTGGGCGAGGCCGACGCGACCGGCCGGCGCTCGATCGCGGCGCTGGGGCCGACGGATCTCTGGTTCGCGCCGCGCTTCGATGCGCACGCCGCGGACCCGCCGACGGCCGACTGGGTCCGTGACGGCACCGTGTACGGAGCCGAACGCCCGGCGACGACCTGGCCGGGCACCGGCGGACCGTTCGGCACGAGCAGCCACCTCATGACGTTCGTCCCCGGCTCGAGCACTGAGGTGCTGGTCGCGGACCAGCAGTCCCGCGGTCAGAGCGCGCCGCGCTACTACGGCAAGAAGCCGGACGATACCGCCCTGCCGGCCGGGGATCCCACGCCGCTGGGGGGCCTCGGTTCTCTCTGGAAGGTGGACCTGAGCCGGTACGACACCGGGCGGAAGACCCTGGACTCCAAGTGGTATGCCGTAGAGTCCCCGGCGATCTATTCGGGGGCGGGCTCGAGTGGCGTGACGTACGTCTACACCCATGGGACCGCGAAGGGCTTCCTGGTCTTCTTCGCCAACGAGAACACGGTGCAGGTCTCGGAGGGCGTGGCGGGCGCGACGAAGGACTGGCATCGCCTCGACGGTCTGGACGCTTCGAAGTCACGTACCGGCAATCGCTCGTTCGTCCACCCCGACCCGCACGACCTGTTCGTGTCGGCCTCCTTCGATCTCACTCTCGTGGCGAGCGAGTCCCAGAAGCCCTTCGACAAGGACAAGAGCCTCGGTACATGCGGCGGCGGTCGCCTCTGGATGGCGAACGACGGAGGCGTCGTGCGGAGCAGCGACTGCGGCGGCGAATGGAAGGCGGCCGAGGACGGCCTGGATACGCAGAACTTCATGAACGTCGCGGTCTCGCCGCGCAAATCCGGTGACGACGTGAAGCCGTACCTGGCTCCCTACCTCTACGGCGGGACCACCCACACCGAGCAGGCGCTCTCACCCGACGGGGGTGCGACGTGGAAAAGGACGTCCGCGGGTTGCGGTGACTGCGACGCCTGGTTCTCCGATCCGGCGCAGCCTTCTCACGTCCTGGTCCTGATGCCGCGCCCGAAGGAGTTTCTCCTCTACGTGGACTCTCGCGGCGGCCCCGATGCGTCGCAGCAGCCCGCCGCGCGCGTGCCCTATCCCGACTACGCCCGGCCGTTCGCGATCAGCTTCAAGGTCCTGGAGGGGTATCGGCCGATCGTCTATTCCTTGCCCGGAGAAGCGAACCTCCCGAGGGGTGACTACATCACCCTGAAGGTCGAGGGTCAGACGGTCGGCGGGAGCCTCAAAGCGGGGAACAGGGTACTGCTGCGGGCACGCGACACCTTCACCCGCCAGAGCGGGGCCGCCGTCTGGGAGAAGGTATCGGGTCCTGTCGGGGCGCCTTCTAGGCTCCCCCAGACCGCCGACGTGGTGCAGGCGGCGGGCGGTCACCAGAACACCGTGTTCTTCGTGGGTGACGGCCAACAGGTCTGGCGATCGGACCGCGGCCCGACAGGGACGATCGCCGGGTGGGAGCCCCTCTTTCCGAACGTCCAGCTGCATCCGAGTCTCGCCGGTCTCGAGGCGCTTCGGTACTTCGTCAACCCCTATGATCCCCGGGAGGTGTACGTCGTCAGCGCGGACGCGATCCGCCACACGACCGACGGCGGAGCGACGTGGCCGAAGGACCCTGCCCTCGACGACGCCCTGACCGAGTCGGGCTCGGTCCTCCGCACGCGGCGGAAAGGCTTGATCGGTGGGAGCGACAATCCGCGGAACGCGACGCAGCTCGCCCCGAAACTGGACCTGTTGCCGGGAGAGTCCGAGAACCTGGCCGACGAGTTCGTGCTCAACGACATGGTCTTCGATCGCGGCTCGAGCCGGCGCTTCGCGGTCGGGCTCGCCGGCGTGTTCTTCTCGCAGGACGGGACGACGTGGCGAACGCTGATCGACTCCCGAGCGATCCCCGGGCGACCGCGGGCGGCCTGGTTCGACGCCATCAGCGACCCGAGAGACCAGGCGCTCTACGTGGCCTACCACGGACGCGGCATCCTCAAGGTGCACCCGATCCCGCCGCCTTCCCTCTCGCGGGCCGAGATGCAGTCGGGCACAAGGCAGGTCGTTCCACCACCCCCCGCTCCGGCCGAGATGCAGTCGGGCACCCGGCAGATCGTTCCGCAACCCCCCGCTCCGGCCGAGATGCAGTCGGGCACCCGGCAGATCGTTCCGCCACCTCCGGCACCGGCCGAGATGCAGTCGGGCACCCGGCAGATCGTCCCGCCGCCTCACGAGCGCTGTGAGCGCTACGCGGACCAGGCCGTCGCTCTCGTCGAGCGTGCGCGGGAGCTCGGCTGCGGCTTCTCGGGACCCCGCTGGACCGACGACCGCACCCTGCACCGCGACTGGTGTCTGCGCCAGCAGGGCGCCACCGTCGACGGCGAGGCTCGAGCTCGCGAAGACGAGCTCGTACGCTGCGCGCACCGGGCGGAGGGCGCCCAGCCGATGGCCAGGGCTCCCGAGCCGA
>CAZIIB010000273.1:0-5640 GCA_964539125.1 uncultured Thermoanaerobaculia bacterium
GCTGCAGGCGGTACGTGCGTTCCGAGGAAGGGATCACGATGATGTCTCCTGAGGCCGCCGGAGCGGCGGCGGAAGCCGGCGAGCACCACGGCCACTCGATCGTCTACTGGCCGGTCAACGCGGCCTGGCACTGGCTGCTCTCGGCTACCGGCCTCGACCGCTACTGGGGCCTGGTCGAGGTGCCGGACCACGTGGCGATGTCGCTGTTCGTCATGCTGGTCTGCGCCGCGATCTTCATCCCCATGCGGTTCCGCTTCCACCAGGAGCGGCCGGGCAAGCTGCAGCAGATTCTCGAGGTCTTCGTCGAGGAGCTCGAGAAGCTGATCGACGACGTGGTGGGCCACGGCGCGGGCCGGCGCTACCTGCCGCTCATCGGCGCGCTCGCCGTGTTCATCCTGTTCGGGAACCTGTGCGGCCTGTTCTTCTTCCTTCAGCCCCCGACCTCGAACCTGAACACCACGTTCGCCTTGTCGTTCACCGCGTTCCTCTACTACAACTACGTCGGGTTGCGGCGCCACGGCCTGGCCTACTTCAAGCAGTTCCTCGGGCCGGTCGGGGCCATGCCCGTGGCGATGGCCATCCCCTTCGCGCTCCTCTTCCTGGTCATCGAGCCCATCAGCCACGCCGCCCGTGCCCTTTCGCTCGCCGTCCGTCTCTTCGGCAACATCTACGGCGAGCACGCCGTGTCGGGGCAGTTCTTCAGCATCGCGCCGATCCTTCTGCCCATCCCGGTGATGCTGCTGGGCCTCTTCGCGGCCTTGCTGCAGGCGTTCATCTTCATCATGCTAACCATGGTGTACATCGCGGGAGCCGAGGCCACGGAGCACTGACCCCCCCTTCCTTTCCGGGCCGGAACGGTGACCGGGGTGGACACCGGTTGAATAAAGGAGAGTTGCATCATGAGCAAGCTCAAGAGCGTTTGCCTGCTGCTGGTCGTGCTCGCCCTGGTGGCGGCGCCCGGCTTCGCACAGGAGACCGGCGGCGCCCAGGGTGGCGGTCACGGGGTGGCTTGGGGTGCCCTGGCGGCGGCCTTCGCCATCGGAGTCGCCGCATTCGGCGGAGCCCTCGGCCAGGGAAAGGCCACTTCGGCGGCCGTCTCCGGCATGGCACGCAATCCTGGCGCGGCCGGCAACATCCGGACGACCCTGATCATCGGCCTCGCCCTGATCGAGTCGCTGGTCATCTACGCCTTGCTGATCGCCCTCTTCGTCTACGCGATTCGCTAGACGGTTCCCTTCCACCCCCGGCCCGGCGGCGCCGGGCCGGGGCGTTTCCCGCCGAAGCGCCCCCGTCCCCGGCAGGGGACACCGCCGAGACGTACCGGGAGCCCGCGACCTCCCGTCGCCGAACTCCCGGCCCGGAGCGCCGACCTTGCCGCAAGATGAAGCGGTTGGCATTCCTTGTGCGTATCTAGAGATGGAGCCCATTGCGCTACGATGGGAGCAAAGCATGAGCAACGACGGCAACGACAACCACAAGAAGGGCTGGGACTTCGAGGCGGCGGCGATGCCCTTCGTCGATGCCCTGTACAACACCGCCTACCGGATGACCCGCAACGCGGAGGACGCGGAGGATCTGGTGCAGGAGGCGTACCTCAAGGCCTACAAGTACTACGACAAGTTCGAGGAGGGCACCAACTTCAAGGCCTGGCTCTTCAAGATCATGAAGAACACCTTCATCAACAACTATCGGAAGAAGCAACAGGCCCCTCCCCAGAGCGACTTCGCCGACATCGAGGAATCGTTCGAGAGCCAGGTCAGCGAGGAAGCCGGCCCGAAGATCAAGAACCCGGAGGAAGAGCTACTCGAGAACGTCCTCGACGAGGACATCCAGCGCTCGATCGACCAGCTGCCTCCCGACTACCGCATGGTCGTTCTGCTCGCCGACCTGGAGAACTTCTCCTACAAGGAGATCGCCGAGATCCTCGAAGTGCCGGTGGGCACCGTGATGAGCCGCCTCTACCGGGGCCGGCGGCTCCTCGAACGGACGATGCTCGAGTACGCCCACGACCACGGCTACATCGAGAAGGGCGAAGAGCCCGCCAAGATGCGCAGCAAGCGGACCTGAAGCTCGGCCACGAGCTCTGCGCCGCTCCTCCCGAGACATCTCTCCGATCCCCTTCTCACGGCCTCCGGAGATCGCCTCTTCGATTCCCCGGAGCGTGGAATTTCACGGTTGGCGCCGCAGTTGAACTGTGCAGGCCGGACGCGCTCGGAGCGCAACACGCCGGCCCCGTGGAGCTCGAGTTGGGCAGCAGGCCCACGCGGCCCGGGCGGGCCGTCGAACGAGATTGCGGAGGCGGAGGATGAACTGCAAGCGGGTCAACGAAGTGCTCTACTTGTTCTTCGACAACGAGTTGGAGGACGAGCTGCTCGCCCCGTTTCGGGCTCACACCGACCACTGCCCCGAATGTGCCCGCCGCTTCGACTACACCCGCAAGCTGCTCCTCCTGGTCCGGGAGGGCTGCCATCGCCGTTGCGCCCCCCAGCACCTGCGCATCCGGATCCTCTCGAGCCTGCCCCATCGCCAATCCGCCGAAAGGCTGCACTGACTCCATGACCGAGACCCACGCAACGAGCGCCGCTCACCGACCGCCGTTCCGAGCCCTGGCCTGGATCCTGGCCTTGGTGCTGGCGGCCGCCAGCGTCCTGGTGGCTCCGGCCGAGGCCCAGGACTTCCGCCTGCCGGGTCTGAACGGCGGCCAGCTCACCGAGAGCAACCTCGCCCAGGGCGCGACGATCCTCGTGGTCTGGGCGTCGTGGTCGCCCAAATGCCGCGACATCGTGAACCGGGTCAATGCCCTCCAGCGCGAGTGGGGAAGCCGCGCCCGCGTGGCGACGGTCAACTTCCAGGAGGACCGGGGAGACGTCCAGGCCTTTCTCCGGGGCAAGAGCCTGTCGGTTCCGGTCTACCTCGACAGCGACGGCTCGTTCTCGAAGAACAAGGCCGTGACCACCCTGCCCGGCCTGCTGGTGATCCGGGACGGCAAGACCGCCTACCGCGGTCGGCTGCCGGACAACCCGGACAGCATCCTCTCCGGCGCCATCGAGTAGGCGCAGCCGCCTCCGGCGGTGTCTCTCGACCCCCTCGACGGTCTCCCTCGTCCCCGGGTCCTCCCGGATCGGGCCGCGGAGCGGGCTTCCACCGTCTCGCACATCTGGTTGTGCATGTGGTAGCATCCGCGGGCCAAGCCGTTGCAGACGGAGGAAACCGGGTCGTTGGATGTCAAAGGGGGACGTGTTGTGAGTCGAAGCCCGCTCGTGCTGCGTGCCCTGCGCTGGGTCGTGCCCCTCGGCCTCCTCCTGGTCGCCGGCTCCCTCGTCGCCACCTCGAGGCGACTCGACGCCTATAGCCGCTCTCCCTTCCCGCTCTCTCCCACCCCTCCCTACTCGCGCGTCGTCCACCTGGGCCCTTCACCCGTGGGGGACACCGTCGCGGTGCAGCCGGGACGGGCCGAGGCCGTTCCCGTGGCGATCGAGGTCGAGCGCGGCCGTACCCTCGACCAGATGCTCCGCCATCTGGGCATGGATCCCGGCGAGTGCCAGGCGGTGGTCGCCGCCTTCCGCGAGCAGTGCGACCTGCGCCGGCTCCACCCGGGCGATACCCTCTCGGCCTTCTTGACCGCCGACTCGCGCCCCACGAGCTTCTCGCTGGAGATTGGTGACCGGGGAAGGGTAGAGGTCTCCCGCGAGGGCGACGGGAGCTGGCGGAGCCGCTGGCGGGAGTTTCGGAGGGAGCGGCGGGTGCGCCTGGCGAGCGGCACGGTCGACGAGTCGCTGACCGGGGCCTTGGCTCGGAGCGGGGCTCCCGCGGAGCTCGCCTACAAGATGGCGGACGTCCTCCAGTGGGACCTGGACTTCAACCGGGACCTGCGCCGGGGAGACCGCTTCGAGGTGCTCTACGAAGAGGTCTTCGTCCGCGGCCAGCCGAGCGCCGTCGTGGACGTCCTGGCGCTCACCTACGAGAACCGCGGCCAGACCCTCGAGGCCTACCGCTACGGCGATGAGCCGGCCTACTACGACGCCGAGGGGCGGCCGCTCCAGAAGATGTTCCTCCGCTCGCCGCTGCGCTTCTCGCGCGTGACCTCCCGCTTTTCCCGCCACCGCTTCCACCCGGTGCTCCACGCCTACCGGCCGCACTACGGCGTCGACTACCACGCCGACGTCGGCACGCCGGTGCGCGCCACCGCCCGCGGCACCGTGATCTTCGCCGGCCGCAGCGGGGGCGCCGGCAACATGGTCAAGCTCCGGCACGCCAACGGCTACCTGACCGCCTACCTCCACCTCTCTCGCTTCGCGCACGGCGTGCGCCGGGGAGCCCGCGTGGCCCAGGGCGAGGTCATCGCCTACACCGGCGCCACCGGTCTGGTCACCGGCCCGCACCTGGACTACCGGGTGCAGAAAAACGGGCGGTGGATCGACCCGATGAGCCTCAAGGCGGTGGCGGCCGAGCCCCTCGACCGGAGTCAGCAAGGCGACTTCCTGGCCTGGCGCGACACCCTGCGCGAGAGCCTGGCGACGGGCCGCCCGCCCGCCGGCCTGGAGAAGAGTGAGAGCGGGGTGCGGGTGGCTTCGGCGGATTCCGGGCCCGACGACTCCGGCGCGCGCTCCGCGGGTGGCTAGGCGAGCGCGAGTCGTCGCCCGCGCCCCCTGCCGGGTCGACCTGGCCGGCGGTACCCTCGACATCTGGCCCCTCGGGCTGCTCCACTCCGGCGCGCGCACGGTCAACGTCGCCGTGAGCCTGGTGGCGACGGTGGAGCTCGAGCGCCGGGACCGCGGTTTTCGGGTGTCTCAGAACGGGGTGGATGCGGAGGCCGTTTCGCCGGCCGAGCTCGGCCGCGACCCCTCGACCGCCCTGGTCGCCGGGGTCGCCGAGTGCCTCGAGCTGCCGCCCTTCGCGGTCCGGCTGGCGAGCCAGTCGCCCCAGGGTGCGGGCCTGGGCGGCAGCTCCGCCCTGATCGTGGCCCTGATCGCTGCGGCGGAGGAGCTCTTCGAGCGGACGCCTTCGAGCGCGGCGGAGCGCGCGGCCCTGGGCCGAGACCTGGAGGCGCGGATGATGGGCCTCCCCACGGGCCTCCAGGATCACTATCCGGCTCTTCTCGGCGGCGCTCTGGAGCTCTTGCACCGGCCGGGCGGCGAGCGGGTGCGTGCGTTGCCGATCGATCTCGACGAGCTGGCCTCGACCCTGGTGGTGGCCTACACCGGCCGGAGCCACTTCTCGGCCGGTCAGAACTGGCAGGTGGTCCGCCGCCGGCTGGACGGTGAAGCGGAGGTGGTGGAGCTGTTCGCGGGCATCGCCGAGGCCGCCGCGCGGCTGTCAGCCGCCTTGGAGGCAGGGGATCTGGCCGGGACGGGCCACCTCATGAGCCGGGAGTGGGACCTGAGGCGACGGCTTGCGCCCGGTGTCTCGACCCCGGAGATCGAGCGCCTTCTCGAGCGAGCGCTCGCGGCCGGCGCCTGGGGCGGCAAGGCGTGTGGGGCGGGCGGCGGCGGCTCGATCGCGCTCCTCTGCCCGCCGGAGCGCCGCGCCGCGGTCGAGGAGGCCCTCGATAGCGAAGGCGCCGAGCTCCTGGACGCCCGGCCGACGGCCCGAGGGCTCGAGGTGGAGCGGCTAGACTAACGAGACATGCCCAAGACGAGC
>CAZIIB010000274.1:0-5618 GCA_964539125.1 uncultured Thermoanaerobaculia bacterium
CCCGCGAGCTGCCCCCTGGGTGGTTGGACCCGAACAAGCCAGGGCACACGCCCGCGACCTGGTGGCTCTTCGGCGGCAGACTGCGCCGGCGAAGAGCCCCGCAGTCTCGCGCGCTGCCCCCTCGGCGGTTGGGGCGGCTCCCTTCGCGTCTTGGATTGGGCTGGGAGGATCGGCGGGGTCGGACTCGGCGCCCAGGGTCCTTACGGAATCCCGTAGCGCTTTCGCTTGGCCCAGAGGGCCTTGCGGCTGATGCCCAGGAGGCGGGCCGCCTCGGCCTGGCGGCCGCGGGTGTACGCGAGGGCTCGGCGGATCTCCTCCGCCTCTACCTCCTGCAAGCTCCGCGGGCGCTTCTCGCCTCCGGCGGGCGGCGCGGGCTGGAGGGGGCCGTCTCCCTCCGCCAGCACCAGCGCCCGCTCCAGGGCGTTTCGCACCTGGCGCAGATTGCCCGGCCACGGGTGACGGACCATCCAGTCGCGGGCCTCCGGCGCGAGGGTGACCCCGGGGCGGGCGAAGCGCTCCGCCAGGTCGGCGACAAGCTGGTCGATCAGGGCGGGCAGGTCCTCGGGGCGCTCACGGAGCGGGGGCACGCGGAACGCCAGGACCTCCAGGCGGTAGTAGAGGTCGGCGCGGAAGGCACCGCTCTCGACCCTCCTGGGCAGGTCCTCGGAGCCCACCGCCAGGAAGCGCACATCGGCGCTCTCTTCGCCCCCCCCGAGCGGGGCGTAGACGCCCTCGGCCACCAAGCGCAGGAGCTTCGCCTGGCTGGCGAGTGGCAGCTCCTCCACGTGGTCGAGCAGCAGCGTACCCCGGGCCGCTCGCGCCACCCGGCCCGGCCGCGAGGTCTCGGCGCCGGTGAAGGCCCCACGGCGATAGCCGAAGAGCTCGCTTTCGAAGAGGCTGGTGGGCAGCGCGCCGGGGTCGATCTCCACCAACGGGCCGGCCGCTCGGGCGCTCGCCGCGTGCAGGGCCCGGGCCAGAGTGGAGCGCCCCGAGCCCGGCTCGCCGACGACGAGCACCGGAGCGTCGCTCGCCGCCGCCCGTTCCAGGGCACCGAGACGGGCGCCCAGGCCCGGCTGGCCGGCCAGGAGGCGGGCCAGCGGCCCGGCGTCCAGGGGGGCGCCTCGAGGGGGGCTCGCTGGCGAAGCCGGGCTCAATCCGTGAAGGTCTGCGTCTCGTCCTCGGCGTCCGCCCACAGACGCTCGAGGGCGTAGAACTCCCGCGGCTCGGGCTGGAAGACGTGGGCCACCAGGTCGCCGTAGTCGAGCAGCACCCAGTTGCCGCCGCGCTGGCCCTCGACGTGGAGCGGGCGGACGCCTTCCGCGGCCAGCGCCTCCTGGATCGACTCGGCGATCGCCTGCACCTGACGCTCGCTGGTGCCGCTCGAGATCAGGAAGTAGTCGGTGAAATCGCTCACCGGCCCGAGGTTGAGGACCCGGAGGTCCTGGGCCTTGCGGTCGAGAGCCGCGGCCACGGCAACCCGAACGCGATCGGCGGTCTCGACGGCGTCTTGACTCGCTGGGGTCGCGGGGCTCATCTATAGAAGGCGTATTTTTCGATGTAGTGTACCACCAGTGGGGCCATCCATTCCTCCATCCAGACTTCGCTCGGCCGTCCCTCGGCCAGGCGGGAGCGGATGCCGGTGGACGAGACGTCGACCAGCACGTCCTCGATGACGTCGATGGCGCCCCGGTCGAGGCGCTCCCGGAGCTCGGGCGCCAGGTCGGCTCGCAAGCCGGCGATCTCGTTGCCCGGGCGGGTCAGGACCACGAGACGGGCCAGGTCCAGCAGGTCGCGCCAGCGCCGCCAGGTGTGGAGCTGAGCCAGGGCGTCGGAGCCGAGGAGCAGGACCAGCTCCGCCTCCGGCTCCTCGCGGGCGAAGTGCTCGAGGGTCTCGACCGTGTAGCTCGGCCGGCCCGGGCGCAGCTCGAAGTCCGAGACGTAGAGACCCTCCTCCTCGAGCAGGGCCATCTCGACCATGGCGTAGCGCGCCGCCGCCGGCGCCCGTGGGGCATCCTCCGGATCCTGCTTGTGGGGCGGGTTGGCGGTCGGGAGGTAGATCACCCGGTCGAGGCCGAAGCGGCGCCGCGCCTCCTGGACCGGGCGCACGTGGCCGCGGTGGATCGGGTCGAAGCTGCCGCCGAATAGCCCCAGTCGCTTCCTCACGGCGTCTCCGGGGGCGGGGGCTGGTGCCACGGGGCCCGGTCGTCGCCAGCCGGGGCGGGCTCTTCGCCGGCGCGGGCGGCATCGAGGGCGGCGCCGATGTGGCCCACCAGCTCCGGAAGGCCGGCTCCCGAGACCGCGCTGACCTCCAGGTAGGGCAGACCACGGCGCTCCGCCGCGGCATGGAGCCCGCTCTGCCGCTCAGCGCGCGCCGCGTCGAGCTTGCTTCCGACCACGAAGCGCTCGCGCGTGAGGAGGTCCCGCTCGAAGGCCTCCAGCTCCTCCTCCACCGTCGCCAGGTCCACCGCGGCGTCCCCTTCGGCCGAGAGGTCGACCAGGTGCACGAGCACGCGGCAGCGCTCGACGTGACGCAGGAACTGGTGGCCCAGTCCGGCACCCTCCGCGGCGCCCGCGATCAGGCCCGGGAGGTCGGCGATCACGAACGGGCGCTCCGCCGGCCCGCGATCGACCACTCCGAGCTGGGGCACCAGCGTCGTGAACGGGTAGTCCGCGATCTTCGGCCGGGCGGCGGAGACGCGGCTGATCAGCGTCGACTTGCCGGCGTTGGGCAGGCCGACCAGGCCGACGTCGGCGAGCAGCTTGAGCTCGAGGCGCAGATGGCGCTCCTCGCCCTCCCCGCCCGGCTCCGACCGGCGCGGGGCCTGGTTGGTCGAGCTCTTGAAGTGGCTGTTGCCCCGCCCCCCCGCGCCGCCGGCGGCCACCCGCAGGCGTCCCGCCTCTTCGAGGAGCTCGCCCAGGAAGACGTCGCCCTCGGCGTCGTAGACCTGGGTGCCCAGGGGCACCGGAATCTCCAGGTCGTCGCCGCTGCGGCCCGTGCGGTTCGAGCCTTCGCCGTGGCGTCCGCGCTCGGCGGCGTAGAGCTGCCGGAACCGTAGATGGAAAAGGGTGTTGAGGGAGCTGTCTCCGACCAGCCAGACGGCGCCGCCGTGCCCGCCGTCGCCGCCGGAGGGGCCCCCCCGGGGCACGTACTTCTCGCGGCGGAACGCGACGCAGCCGTTGCCCCCGCGACCGCCCTGGACGTGGATCACCGACTCATCCAGGAAGTGCACGGGGGTTCTCGGTGCCGGGGAGCAGGCTTCCCCGCGGGGCGTCTCCGCCCAGGGGGCCTACTCGGCGGGGACGACGTTGACGAAGGTGCCGCGCCGGCCGCGGTTGCGGAACTCGACGGTGCCGTCGGTCTTGGCGAAGAGGGTGTCGTCCTTGCCCCGGCCGACGTTCGCGCCGGGGAAGAACTTCGTGCCGCGCTGGCGGACGATGATCGAGCCGCCGGTGACGCTTTGGCCTCCGAAGGCCTTCACGCCGAGGTGCTGCGGGTTCGAGTCGCGGCCGTTGCGGCTGGAGCCCTGTCCTTTCTTGTGAGCCATGACTTCGCTTCCTCTCCCCGGACGAGCGCTGGAGCCCCCGGTCGGGATTCGGGTTTCGGATTCAGACCGCGATGGCCTCGATGCGGACGCGGTGGTAGCCCTGCCGGTGACCGGTGGTACGGCGATAGCCCTTGCGGCGCTTGAACTTGAAGACGCGCACCTTCGGCCCGCTGACCTCGCCGAGAAGCACACCCTGGACCTTCGCCCCCGAGAGCGCCTCGCCGGTCTTCACGCCGTCGTCCCCGTGAACCAGGAGGACCCGGTCGAAGGTGACGTCGGCGCCTTCGGAGGCGTCGCCGAGAAGCTCGACGTCGATCACGTCGCCGGGCTCGACCCGGTACTGTTTCCCACCCGTTTCGATGACCGCCTGCATATCAGCACTCCTAACGAAGCTTCTTCTCAACTCGACGAGGCATCTGAAGCGTCCAGGGCTCGGTGAGGCGCTGCTCCCCCGCCCACGTCGAGCGATGAAGCCTGTTCTCCTTGAAGCGGCTACTCCAGACCGCTGGATTCATCGGATGCCCCCCGCATTCCCTCGATCCCCTTCCCACCCCACGGGGGGAAAGGGGACGCCCGCTCCCGATCTCGTTGCGACAGGTTATTCGTCGGGGGGGGCCGAGGGGCGCCGCGGGGCGCGGACCGCTAAAGCTAGCACCGCCGGACCCGGAGAGTCAACCCTTCAGGTGGGCGAGGAAATCCCGCTCGATCCGGCCGCGCAAGGCGGCGGAGCGCTCGGGCTGCTCGGGGCCCCGGGTCGCCTCGACGATCAACACGTGGGGCAGCTCCTCGCTGTCGGCGTACGTCTCGTGCCGCTCGATGCCCCGGAACAGCTCGTGGCGGCTCTCCCGGTAGCGGCACCACTCGAGGCCGGTGAAGCCGGAGGCCTCGAGGGCTTCGGCGAGGAGCTCGCGGTTCCAGACGAACTGATGCTCCCAGCCGTGGAAGGCGCGGTTCAGGTGGATCGCCATGTCGCACTTGAGCTGCGCCGGCTCTCCGAGACGGTAGTGGGTGACCCAGACCCAGTCCAGGTTCGGGGTCGAGAGCCGGATCAGCCCGCCCTCCCCGAGCACTCGCCAGGCCTCGGCGAGGAAGTCGAGGGCGTGGTCGATCCGCAGGTGCTCGAGAAAGTGCTCGGCGTACACCGCCTCGCAGTCGCGGAACTCGAGGCCGCCGGTGACGTCGGCCACCACGTCGACGCCGGGCAGGGCCTGGGCGTCGATGTTCACCCAGCCCTCGAGGCGGGCGCGGCCGCACCCGACGTGAAGCCGGGGACGCGCGACGGCGGTGGTGTCGGCCCGGGGCACGGTCTCAGTCTCCGGAGAGCTCGTCCATGTCCGAGGGCGTGAGGAACTCCTCCGGGTCGTCGTTGCCGCACACCTCACAGAGGGCCTCCAAGACCTTCCCTTCTCGCCATTCGAACACGTAGGTGGGCGTCTCGCAGTCGAGACAGATCAGGTAGTCGGGGCTGTCCATCGAACGGTTGCCTCGCTGTCCGGTACGGACCTCGGCACTGGACGAACGATATCATCGGCCCGATCTGATCGTGCTAGACTAAGATTTACGGCTTCACCCCGAGAAAGCCCTTGACAAGACCTTAGTCGACTAGTATCATGAATGAGTCAGCGGAGGATCTGAGCTCGGAGCGAGCCCCTCCGCTGACCGAGGCCCCGGAGCAGGGTCCGGGGTCGCGATGAATCGAGACCCGATCACGAGAAGGATCGTCAACACTACGAAACGAAACAAAGCAAAGGAGATCGCGATGCGCACTGCTCTGACCCGCTGGAATCCGACGGCCAACCTCTTCACCACCCGGGATCCCTTCACCCGCTTCATGGACTCGTTCCTCAACGAGGCCATCCAGCCGAGCGAGGACGTGTCCAACCGCGCGTGGATGCCGCTGGTCAACATCCGCGAGACCGACGGGGCGTTCTTCGTCGAGGCGGAGCTGCCCGGCCTGACCAAGAAGGACCTCGAGATCACCCTCGAGAACAACCTCCTCAAGCTGTCCGGTGAGAGGCGGTTCGAGAAGGACGCCAAGGAGGAGAACTACCACCGCATCGAGCGGTCGTACGG
>CAZIIB010000275.1:0-5589 GCA_964539125.1 uncultured Thermoanaerobaculia bacterium
TCCTCGCGCGCTTTCCCGAGGGAAGCGTGGTGCGGCAGGAAGGACCCGGGGCTCCGCAGGACCAGGAGACCTGGGTGGTTCGCCGCGACGTGCTGCTCGATCTCTGCCGGGCTCTCCAGAAGGGAGAGGACTCGCCCCGCTTCGACTTGTTGCTCGAGCTCTTCGGGATGGATTACCCGGACCGCTCGGACGAGGAGGGTGGGCGCTTCGAGTCGGTGATGCACCTCTACTCCATGCCGACCGGCGAGCGTCTGCGGCTCAAGGTCGGCGTGCCGGAATCCGATCCCACGCTGCCCACCCTCACCCCGGTCTGGAAGGGCGCCAACTGGTTCGAGCGCGAGGCCTACGACATGTTCGGCCTGCAGTTCACCGGCCACCCGCACCTCCGCCGGATCCTCACCCACGAGGCGTTCCAGGGGCATCCGCTGCGCAAGGACTACGACGCCACCCGGCGCTGGATCCTGACCGAGGACAAGATCTACCGCCCGAAGCTCCAGGTGCCCGAGGACGTCGCCGACGACATGTTCGAGCGGATGACGATCAACATCGGCCCGTCGCACCCGGCGATGCACGGCACCTTCCGGGTGGTCGCCGAGCTCGACGGCGAGACGATCGTGGCGAGCGAGGTCGAGATCGGCTACCTCCACCGCTGCTTCGAGAAGATGTGCGAGACGCACACCTGGCAGCACGTGATCCCCTACACCGACCGGCTGAACTACTGCTCCTCGTTCATCAACAACGTCGGCTACTGCCGGACGGTGGAGAAGATGCTGGGCATCGAGCCGCCGCCCAAGGCGGTGTGGGCGCGCACGATCCTCTCCGAGTTCTCCCGGATCATGGACCACTGCGTGTGCAACGGCTCGACGCTGGTCGACGCCGGGGCGCTCACCAACTTCTGGTACTACTTCCAGCCGCGCGAGGAGATCTACGGTCTGCTCGAGGCCTGCTCCGGAGCGCGCCTGACCGTCTCCTACGGGCGGATCGGCGGCCTCTCCCAGGACCTGCCGCCCGACTTCGAGGCGCGCTGCCGGCGGCTGCTCGAGATCATCCCGCCGTTCATCGACGACGTGGAGCAGCTGATCGACAAGAACGGCATCTGGCACAAGCGCGCCGTGGGCACGGCGGCGATCTCGGCCGAGGACGCGGTCAACTGGGGGTGGACCGGACCCTGCCTGCGGGCCTCGGGAGTGGGCTACGACGTGCGCAAGGCCCGTCCGTACGACCTCTACGACACGGTCGAGTGGGAGGTGCCGGTCTTCCACGGCGGCGACGTCTACGACCGCTACCGGGTGCGCAACGCCGAGATCCGCCAGAGCCTCAAGATCATCCGCCAGCTCCTCGACCGGGGGATGCCCGAAGGGCGTCACATCGTCGACGACCCCCACGTGGCGCTGCCGCCCAAGGAGGACTGCTACAACCAGATGGAGTCCATGATCTACCACTTCAAGCTGATCATGGACGGCATCCTGGTGCCGCCGGGCGAGCGCTACGACATGGTCGAAGGGGCCAACGGCGAGCTGGGCTTCTACATCGTCTCCGACGGCTCGTCGAAGCCCTACCGGATCAAGGTCCGGCCGCCCTGCTTCCCGATCTTCTCCACCTTCTCCGACCTGATCGAGGGTGCCAGCGTCTCCGACGTCATCGTGACCCTCGGCGGGCTGAACGTCATCGCCGGAGAGCTCGAACGATGAGCCAACCCTCCCGAGAGCCCCACGCCCATCCCGAAGGCCCCGCCGGCGGTCAGCCGCCGATCCCGCCGGCCGCGCACCCGGCCTACCATCCGACCGCGGTCGAGCCCTACCGGCCGAGCCTCGGCGAGCGGCTCTACCTGCCGCTCTTGGCCGGGATGATGGTGACGATCCGCCACTTCTTCCGGAACCTGTTCCACGGCGCGGAGTACACCATCGACTACCCGGAGGCGCGGCGCCAGTACTCCCATCGCTACCGCGGGCATCACATCCTCACCACCCGGCCCGACGGCTCGGTGCGTTGCGTCGCCTGCTTCCTGTGCGCCACCAACTGCCCGGCCGAGTGCATCCACATCGAGGCCGCCGAGCACCCGGACGAGAACATCGAGAAGTTTCCCGAGGTCTACGAGATCGACATGCTCCGCTGCGTCTTCTGCGGCTACTGCGTGGACGCCTGCCCGGAGGAGGCGATCATCATGTCGAACAACTACGACATGGCCTACTTCACGCGCGAGCAGTCGGTGGTGGGGAAGGTGGACCTGATGCGCCCGTTCACCTTCGACGAGGATCGTCTCGGTTACCGCCCCCGCTTCCCCGAAGAGGACGCCCTGCGCGCCAAGATGCGCCGCGAGGCCTTCGACCTGGTGAGCGCCGCCAAGCAGCAGGCCCAGGCCGTCCCGCCGCCCGACTGAGCCCGGCGGCGCGCCGCTCGCCGTTCGGCCCGAAGGCGCGCTCGAAGAGCGTGCCGAAGTGGAGGAACCTGGGCGGGGGAGAGCCTGACCCCCGCTGGACGTACAATCAACCCGCCATGGACGCGTTCCCCCCGGCCTGCTCGACCTCCTCGACCGGCGTCTCGGCGTGGACTGCCTCTGGATCTACGGCTCCGAGGCCGCGGGCCGCGCCCGCCCCGACTCCGACCTGGACGTCGCGGTGCTCGCGCGAAAGCGGCTCGCGGCGGCCGAGCTGGCCGGTCTACGGGCCGACGCCGAGGCGCTCGTAGGCCGTGCCGTGGACCTGGTCGACCTGGACCAGGCTTCGCCGATCCTCGCCTACCAGGTCCTCGAGCACGGACGCCTGGTGGTGGACCGCAACCCGTCTCGCCGCTACCGCTTCACCGCGACTCTCCCGGGCCGGCGCGAGGACGTCCTCATCATGCGACGCCCCATCGAAGAGCGCCTGATCCGGCGGGTGATGGAGGGAATCCCCGGTGGTTGAACGGGACGTGGTGCTCTCGAAGGTCGCCACCATCGACCGGTGCCTGCGCCGGATCGAGGAGGCCCGCGACCCGGAGCGCGGCCTCGATCCCCTGGACGCGGAGGACCTCGGTGAGCTCTGCCGGAGGATCTTGAGCCACTTCGGAATCCGCTGAGCCGCACCGGGCGACGAACGAGGAGCTCCGGCGGGGTGAGAGACTCGCCTCCTCCATGACGCGGGAGCCAAGAGGAACCTCCAGCTCGGCGAGCGGTGGCTGCGGGCCGGCAACGCCGCGGAGGCCGAGCGCTGCTTCGCCAAGGTCCTGGAGCGAGAGCCGCGCCACCCGAGGGCGCTCCAGGTGCTGGGGCTCCTGGCGCATCGACGGGGGGAGCTCGGCCGGGCGGTCGAGGCCCTCACGGCCGCCGCCGCGTCGGCGCCGGAGAGCGCCGAGATCCACTCCCACCTGGCCGAGGTGCGCCGCGCTGCCGGGGACGCGGCCGGGGCCCTGGAGGCCGCTCGCGAAGCTGCGCGACTCGACCCCGGAGCGGCGCCGATCCAGAACAACCTCGGCCTGGCCCTCCAGGCGACGGGACGGCTCGAGGAGGCGGCTGCGGCATTCCGCGTCGCTGCGGATCTCGACCCCCGGTACCCGAAGGCCTGCTACAACCTGGGCAACGTCCTGCGGCGGCTGGGCCGGATGGACGGCGCCGAACGGAACCTCCGCCGGGCCCTGGAGCTCCAGCCCCGCTATCCGCGGGCCTGGAACGGCCTGGGCGTGGTGCTCGACGGCCAGGGTCGGGCCGCCGAGGCCGAGGCCGCCTTTCGGAAGGGGCTCGAGCTGGCGCCGGACGATCCGAAGCTCCACTACAACCTCGGGAACCTCCTCGCCGCAGGCGACCGGCCGGCGGACGCGCTCTCCTGCTACGAGCGCGCGTTGTCGATCCGGCCCCAGTACCGGGAAGCTCTCTTCGCGCGGGCTTCCGTGCTGGTCCACCTGGAGCGATACCGCGAGGCGATCGAGAGCCTGCGCCACGCCATCCGGCTGGCACCGGAGGATCTCCGTGCCCAACTCCTCGTCGGCCAGGCGGAGTTCGCGCGCTTCGACTACGCCGCGGCGGCCACCGCCTACCGGCGGGTGCTCGAGATCGACCCCGGCCAGCCCCAGGCGCGCGGCAACCTCGAGCTCTGCCGGGCCGAGGTCTGCGACTGGGAGGGGCGGGCGGAGTCGTTCGCCGCGCTCCGGGACCAAGTCGTCGAGGAGCTGGCGGCGGGGAGGGACAGCCCGGTCTCGCCCCACGGCGCCCTCTTCTTTCCCTTCTCGTCGGCCGAGCGGCAGGCCATCGCCCGGCGGCGGGCGGAGCAGGTGGCGGCCCGAGTCGCGCCTCTCCGGGCGGAGCTCGCGTTGCGCTACCCGGAGGAGACCGCGAACGGCCGGCTCCGCATCGGCTACCTCTCGAGCGACTTCCGGGACAACGCCCTCGCTCACCTGACGGCGGGGCTCTACGAGCTCCACGACCGGGACCGGTTCGAGGTCTTCGGCTACTCGCTGGGTCCGGACGACGGCAGCGAGTACCGGCGCCGCATCGCCGCGGGCTGCGATCACTTCGTGGACCTGCGGGAGGCGAGCGACGTGGCGGCGGCGCGCCGCATTCACGAGGACCGGATCCACGTCCTCGTGGACCTGGTGGGCTTCGCCGGCGGCGCCCGGCCGGGGATCCCGGCCCTGCGCCCGGCTCCGGTGCAGGTGATCTGGCTCTACCCGGGGACCATGGGCGGCGTCTTCCACGACGTCCTGCTCGGCGACCCGGTGGCGACGCCGCCCTCCTCGCAAGCGGAGTACGGGGAGCGCCTGGTGCTCCTTCCCGACAGCTACCAGCCCCACGATCACCGCCAGCCCGTCCCCGAGGGCGGCGGGCGGCGGGAGGACCACGGGCTGCCGCCGGAAGGCTTCGTGTTCTGCTCGTTCAACGCCCACGCCAAGATCGAGCCGACGATCTACGACGTCTGGATGCGCCTGCTCCGGGAGGTGCCGGGGAGCGTCCTCTGGCTCCTGGAGCAGGCGCGGGAGGGGCGGCGCAACCTGCGCCGGGAGGCCGAGGCCCGGGGGGTGGACCCCGGCCGCCTCGTCTTCGCTTCCCACGTGCCGCGGGCCGATCACCTCTCCCGGCTGACCCTCGCCGACCTCGCCCTGGACACCTGGATCTGCAACGGACACACGACCACCAGCGACGCCCTGTGGGCGGGAGTGGCCGTCGTCACCTGTCCCGGGGAGACGTTCCCGTCGCGGGTCTCGGCGAGCTTGCTGTCGGCCGTCGGCCAGCCCGGGCTTGTGACTGGTGATCTCGAGGCCTACGAAGCGCTCGCCCTGCGGCTCGCGAACCGCCCGCAGGACCTCGCGGGGGTTCAGGAGGTGCTCCGGTCCGGACGGCGGAGCCGGCCCCTCTTCGACACGACCTCCTTCGTGCGCCACCTGGAACGGGCGTACCGCGGGATGTGGGAGGAGAGGAGATCGGTACCGCCCACGCGGATCCCAGCGAAGCTCTGCTAAACTAAGAGGGTTCCTCTGGAAGAGCTACGGCGAGCCCTCCCCGGTGGGAGAGCGCACCGACGAGGCGATCGATGAGACGAGCGCCCTACGTCCGGCCGGCCGACGGCCGCGCCATGTCCAGTCGCCGGCGCCGGCGGCTGGCCTGGGTCTTCGTGGTGA
>CAZIIB010000276.1:0-5588 GCA_964539125.1 uncultured Thermoanaerobaculia bacterium
CGTGGGAGAAGAGGTCGCGCACCGTGCGTAGCGCCGCGTCCTGCTCCTGGTGCAGCAGGCTCGGGGCCGCCGCCTTGGCGGCCCGGCGCTGGATCGATTCCCACAGCTTGGCGAGATAGCCGAGGTCGGCCTCGAACTCCTCCCGGCCCTTCCCCTCGCCGACGGTGCGCACGATCAGCCCGCCGCGGCCGGCTCCCATCGTTTCGACCAGGGAGATCAGGCGGTCGCGCTCGCCCTCGTCCTCGATGCGCCGGGAGACGCCGAAGTGGCGCACGGTGGGCAGCAGCACCAGGTAGCGCCCGGGCAGGGTCACGTGGGTGGTGATCCGGGCCCCCTTGTTGGGCAGCGGGTCCTTGACCACCTGGACGATCAGCTCCTGGCCCTGCTTCAGGAGCTCGTCGATCGAGCGCTGGGCCTCGGGCGGCACGTTCTCGGCCTCGTCGTCGGCCAGCTCCAGGTCGTCGGCGCCGCCGGCGTCCTCGGTCTCGACGTCGCTCACGTAGAGGAAGGCGTCACGGTCGAGGCCGATGTCCACGAAGGCCGCCTGCATGCCCGGCAGCACGCGGGTCACCCGTCCCTTGTAGACGTTGCTCACCAGACCCTGCTGGCGGGGCCGCTCGACGAAGATCTCGGTCAGGAGGTCGTCCTCGAGCACGGCGATCCGCGTCTCGTGGGGATCGCTCGCCACGAGCATCTTGTGGCTGGGGGTCTCGGCGCTCATCAGCGGTTGACGAAGCGGCGCACGTCGACCCCGAGGATCAGGCCGGTGGCCGCGAAGGCGAGAAGGGTGAACGACCCTCCGTAGGAGAGGAACGGCAGCGGGATGCCGGTGATCGGCACCAGCCCCACCACCATGGCGGTGTTGTAGAGCACGTGGAACGAGATGAAGGAGAGGAGCCCGACGACCAGGAGGATGCCCTCCCGGTCCCGGGCCCGCAGCGCCACCCGCGCGCCGTTGACGATGAAGACCGCGTAGAGCCCCAGGACGGTGACCACTCCGACGAATCCCCACTCCTCGGCCAGGACCGCGAAGATGAAGTCCGTGTGGCGGGCGGGCAGGAAGCGGAGCTGGCTCTGGGTGCCCTGCTTGTAGCCCCGGCCGGTGAGCTGGCCCGAGCCGACGGCGATCTTCGACTGGCGCACCTGGTAGCCGGCCCCCAGCGGATCACTTCCCGGCTCGAGGAAGGTGCGCACGCGCTCGCGCTGATAGGGCTGCATGACGAAGAGCCAGACCCCGGCCGCCACCACCACGAACGCGATCACCCCGACCACCCAGACCTTGAGCCGGATGCCGCCCACCAGCAGCATGCCGGCGAGCATCGGCACGAACATCGCCGCGGTCCCCAGATCCGGCTCCACCGCCACCAGCGCCATGGGCACGAGGGCGATCACGCCGGCGAGGAAGATCTGCTGGAGCGACAGGATCGGTCGGTTGACCTCCGCCAGGTAGCGGGCGAGGAAGAGGGCGGTCGCCAGCTTGGCCACCTCCGAGGGCTGGAAGCCGAGCGGCCCCACCCCGAGCCAGCTCTGGGCTCCGCCCCGCTGCGAGCCGATCACCAGCACGAGGCCGAGCAGGCCACACGCTCCGAGGTAGAGGGGGAGCGACAGGTCGGTCAGCAGGTGGTAGTCGACGAAGAACAGAACGGCCATCACCACCAGTCCGAGGGCAACCCAGATCGCCTGGCGCGGGGTGAAGTCCAGCGGCAGCTCGTAGCTCGCGCTGTACACGGTCGCCAGGCCGATCAGCGACAGGGCGAACGCCGAGAGGACGATGGCCCAGTCCATCCCGGAGAGCTGGGCGAGGAGCGAGCTCTCGGGCCAGAGTGGCCTAGGCCCCGTCATCGATCCCGAAGTACTTCTCATAGAGTGCCTTGGCGATGGGCGCGGCGGCGTTCGACCCGTGGCCGCCGTGCTCGACGAAGACGACCACCACGAGGCGTGGATCCTGGGCCGGCGCGTAGGAGGCGAACCAGGCGTGGTCCCGGAGCTCGAAGGGCAGGCTGGCGTTGTCGCTGCGGGCGCTCTGCGCCACCACCTGCGCGGTGCCGGTCTTGCCGGCGACGTCGATCTGGGAGAGACGCGAGGCGCCGGCCGTGCCCCCCGGAGCGTTGACCACCGCCCACAGACCGTCGCGCACCGCGTCGAGGACACCCCCGGGAAGCCCGAGCTCACCGGCGTCCCCCGTCGTCCGGTCGTCGTCCTGGCCGTCCTCGGCCGCGCGCAGGTGAGGGGTCACCTTCCGCCCGCCGTTGGCCACCGCCGCCATCATCGCGGCGACCTGGAGCGGCGTGACCAGGAGCGGTCCCTGCCCGATCGCCACCGAGATCGTCTCGCCCGGGTACCAGGGGTGCTTGCGCACGGCCAGGCTCCAGCCCGTGTCGGGCACCAGCCCCGCCTTCTCGCCCTCGAGCTCGATGCCGGTGCGCTCGCCGAGGCCGAAGAGGCGGGCGTAGCGGGCGATGCGGTCCACGCCCAGCGCCTTGCCGACGTTGTAGAAGTAGATGTCGCACGAGCCCTTGAGGGCCTCGCGCAGGTTCACCCGGCCGTGACCCCCGGGCCGCCAGCAGCGGAAGCTCCGGCCGTAGATCACCGTCGAGCCGGTGCAGTTGAAGGTGGAGCTCTCGTCGATCACGCCCTCCGCCAGCCCGGCGGCCGCCATGGCCACCTTGAAGACCGAGCCCGGCGAGTAGGTGTTCTGGAGGGCGCGGTCCTGGAGCGGGTGGTTGGGCGCCGCCAGGATCTCCTGCCACTCGGCCTTGCTCACGCCCCACGCGAGGAGATTCGAGTTGTAGGACGGCGCGGAGTAGAGGGCCCGAATCGCTCCGTTGCGCGGGTCGAGAGCGACGATCGCCCCCACCTTGTCGCTCATCAAGCGCGCCGCTTCCTGCTGCAGGTCGAGGTCGAGGGTGAGGGTGAGCGGCAGGCCCGACTCGGCCTTCTTGCGCTGGTACTCCTCGAGGACGCGTCCGCGGCTGTCGACCACCACCACCCGCTCGCCGTCCTTGCCCCGAAGCCTCAGGTCGTAGGTGCGTTCGATGCCCTTCTTGCCCACCAGGTCGCCGGCGTCGTAGAGCCCGTTGCTCTGCTCGATCTCCCGTGGCGAGACCTCGCCCAGGTAGCCGAGCACGTGGGCCGTGCGCGGCCCGTGCCGGTAGAGCCGGAGGTGGCGCACGTCGATCTCGAACTCCGGGTGCTCGAGGCGCTTGGCCTCGAAGCGCGCGACCTGGCCGAGGTCGAGGTTCGCGGCCACCAGGGCGGGCTTGAACAGCGGCAGCTCCCCGTCCCGGTCGAGAGCCGCGTGGAGCTCCTCCTCGGAGCGGCCGAGGATCCGGCTCGCGAACCGTACGCTCGCGTCCAGGTCGAACGCCCGGCTGCGGTCGATCAGCAGGTCGTAGGAGGGGACGTTCTCCACCAGCAGGCGTCCCTTGCGGTCGTAGATCAGCCCGCGGGGAGCCCGGATCGGGAGCTTGCGCAGCCGGTTGTTGTCGGCCAGCTCCCGGTAGTAATCGCCGTGGACGATCTGGACCGACCAGAAGCTGGTGGCGATCAGCACCAGCAGGGTGGCGGCGACGACGAGCAACAGACGAACCCGCCGGACCAGGTCTTCTCGGTGCTCGCGGACTTGCATCTTCGGGCTATGTCGCGTCCCGCTAGAGGCGGATCTTCGACGCCCTATGGCGCCGTGAGACCTCGCGCAGATTGCGGATCCGACCGCCGAGGCTGACCAGCAGCGCGCCGGCGACGCCGTTTGCCACGGCCTGGACCAACACCCAGAGGGGCTCGGGGGGCTCGGGGTCGGTGAAGAGGTAGGCCAGCACCACCAGCGTCGCCTCCTGGAGGAGCGTCGCCAGCGCCACCGTCACCAGCACGGCAGCCGGGCTCGTCAGGTCCAGGCGCTGGCCCGCGCGGGCGACCGCATACCCGACGATCGTATCAGCGAAGCCGTGGAGGCCGTAGAGCCGCCCGGACAGCCCGTCCTGGAGGAGGCCGACCCCCAGCCCCACCGACAGGCCCGACAGGCTGCTCGCGTCGAGGGCGTTGAGCACCACCACCACCAGGAACAGGTCGAGGACGCGGGGCAGATCGGGCACCAGCCAAGTGCCCACGAGATGGGCTCCCAACGCCGCGGCCAGGCCCAGGATCAGCTTAAGGGCGCGCACCGGCCTCGTTCTCCTTGAGCTCGTCGGGCACCGTCTCCCGCTCGAGCAGGTAGACGCGGTCGAGCATGGCGAAGTCCACGGCGGGAGTGACCAGGACGTCGCGGAACAGCTCGTCCCCCTGGCCGACCTTCACCACGGTGCCGATCGGGATGCCCCGCGGATAGATGCCGTCGGTGCCGGCGGTCAGCACCCGATCGCCGGGCTCGACCGACGCCTGCAGCGGCACGAAGTCGAGCTCCAGGCCGTCGTTGCCGCCGCGCACCAGGGCCTGACGCCGGGTCCGCTCGATCACCGCCGAGGCAGCCGCCGCCCGGTCGGTGATGAGCTGCACCTTGGCGTAGGAGCCGGCGGTCAGGATCACGCGCCCGACGAGGCCCGCCGGAGTGATCACCGGCTCGTCCTGCCGCACCGTGCGCCGGCCGACGTAGAGGATCAGCGTGCGGAGCCAGGAGGAGTGATCGAGGTAGACCACCTGGGTGGGGCGCAGGCGCCCGGGCACCTGGGGCGTGTACTCGAGCGCCTCGGCCAGGCGCTCGCGCTCCTCCTCGACGTTCCGCAGGCGGAAGAGCTCCAGCTCCAGGGTCTCGATCCGCCCCTGGAGCTGCCGATTCTCGGCCTGGAGCTCGCCGCGGGAGCGCAGCGAGCGCCCCACGTCTTCCGCCGACCCGAAGAAGCCGGCGACCAAGCGGCCGACGGGCCCGACCAGGCGCAGGGCGGTCTGCTCGAGGAGGGTGGCGCCGCCTTCGCTGCGCACCTGGGCGGCGAGGAGCAGGAGCTGGACGGCGAGCACCAGGACCAGAAGCCACGTGGTGCGGCGCTCGTTCAACAGATCCCCCCCGCATCCCCTCGATCCCCTTCCCGCCCCCGGGCACCGCAGCGCGGAGCGCTGGGGTCGGGGAAGGGGACGCCACCTCTCGGTTCGTGGCTCCGCTCTTCACTCGCGAAGCGTGCCACGGCCTCAGCGGATCGAGACCTTCCGCAGGAGGTCCATGTCCTGGAGCACCCTGCCGGTGCCGAGCACGACCGACGCCAGCGGGTCTTCGGCGAGGACCACCGGCAGACCGGTCTCGTCGCGCAGGCGGTGGTCCAGATTGCGCAGCATGGCGCCGCCGCCCGACAGCACGATGCCCTTGTCCATGATGTCGGCCGAGAGCTCGGGAGGGGTGCGCTCGAGGGCCATCTTCACCGCTTCGACGATGGTCTGGACCGGCTCGGCCAGGGCCTCGCGAATCTCGGCGTCGGAGGCGGTCAGGGTCTTCGGCACCCCCTCGACCAGGTCGCGGCCCTTGATCTCCATGGTGATCTCTTCCTTGAGGGGGTAGGCCGAGCCGATGTCCATCTTGATCAGCTCGGCGGTGCGCTCGCCGATCAGTAGGTTGTACTTGCGCTTCAGGTACTGGATGATGGCCACGTCCATCTCGTTGCCGG
>CAZIIB010000277.1:0-5587 GCA_964539125.1 uncultured Thermoanaerobaculia bacterium
GGCCTACTACATCCTGTCGTTCTCGGCCTACAAGGATCCGCTCACCGGCCAGCCGCTGCCGTTCTCCGACGAGCTCAAGCAGGACCTCGACAACCCCGAGGTCAAGGCCGACACGTCGGACGACGCCTTCCTCCTGAAGGCGGGCGAGCTGCCGCGCCACGTCTGGGCGGAGAATCACGGGATCCAGCTACTCCCGGTCGTGGAGCCGGCGAAGCAGGCCCCGGCCTCGAAGGTTCCGAAGGACGACGGCCCATGAGCGGGCAAGGAGACACGGCATGGAGCTTCTGATCTTCCTGCAGTTCCTGGTGGCGCTCTGCATGAGCCTGGCCGCGGTATTCTTCTTCATCTGGGGAGTGCTCTCGGGCCAGACCAAGGACATCGAGTCGATCAAGTACACGATGCTCGAGCGCGAGCTCGGCACCGACGCGGGAGGCGGACATGAGTGAGGCAGAACGGCCCCTGGCCGAGCGCCCCGGCGAGCCCGAGCACGGCCCGGACGAGCTGGAGGAGTACGCCGGCGGCGAGATCAAGGTGCGCCACGGGATCGTCAACAAGTGGTTGCTGATCGTCTACTTGGGCCTGTTCGTCTGGTCCGTCTACTACCTGTTCGCGTACTGGGGCGGGCTGGGCCCCGGCCTGGCCTACTGACCGGTGATCGAGAGGAGAGACTCGATGAAGGGACAACGCTTGATGCTCGCTCTCGCCTGGATCAACCTGGGCCTCCTGACGCTCTCGGCGCTGCTCAACGCCATCGGACCGTGGATTCACCTATGAGCCTGCACCTCGCCGATCTGACTCCCGAGGAGCTCATCGCGTTCGGCCTGTTCCTGGCGGGAACGGTGGCCTTCTTCGTCTGGGTGGTCTGGCTTTGGCTCAAGAAGTGACGGGCTGAAGGCCGCCGGCCGGCCGAGGCCCCGGAGGCTGCTCGCGTGATCGATCTGCTGTGGATCGGCGTCGCCGGCGCCGCGGGCAGCTTCCATTGCCTCGGCATGTGCAGCGTCTTCGCCTGGTCGCTGGCTCCCAGCCCCACGGCGCGCTGGCGCACCGTGGGGCGGCAGCTTCTCTACAACAGTGGCCGGGTCGTGACCTACTGCTTCCTGGGCGTGATGGCCGGAGCTCTCGGCCGGTACGTCGTGGGGAGCGGGCCGCTCGGCGTCATGCAGCGGGTCCTCGCCCTGGTCTCGGGCCTGCTGATGATCGTCATGGCGCTCCAGCTCTACGGCGTCCGGCTCGCCGCGGGCTTCGGGACCGGCGCCGCTCTCGGCCCGCTGCTGCGCGGCATCCGCGGCCTGCTCAAGGCGCCCGGAGCGGCGGCGCCGCTGGCCTTCGGGGTGTTCAACGGCTTTCTTCCCTGTCCGCTGGTCTACGCCTTCGTCGCCCAGGCGATCGCCGCCGGAACTCTGACCGGCGGTGTCCTGACCATGGCGGCCTTCGGGCTCGGCACGTTTCCGGCCATGCTCCTGGTCGGGCTCGCCGGGGTCAGCCTGGGGCCGAAGTGGCGGACGCGCGGCGTCCGGGTGGCGGGAACCGTGATCCTGCTCTTCGGCCTGGTGACCCTCGCCCGCGGGCTCTTTCCCATGGCGCCCATGCCGTCGATGCTCCCCCGGCCGCCGGCCGGCCCTTCGGCGGGGGTGCCGTGAGCGCGGCCGAAGCGACGCTCTGCAGCCACTGTCTGGTCCCGGCCGGGGGCAACGCCTACCGAGGCCTGGTCGGAGGTGAGGAGCTTCCCTTCTGCTGCTTCGGTTGCTATCTCGCCTTCCGGGTCCGGGGCGAGCGGGGCGAGGAGGCGGAGGCGGCGCTGTCGCTGATCCGGCTCGGAGTCGGCGCCTTCCTGGCCATGAACGTCATGGTGCTGAGCCTCCTGCTCTACACCCATGCCTTCGGAGCGGCCGAGGCCCGCCTCCAGCACGCCATCGAGCTCATCCTCTGTGCGCTCGCCACCCCGGCGATGTTGGTCCTGGGCCTGCCCATCCTGGGCGACGCCTGGCGGGCGGCCCGTCAGGGTCGCCTGACGACCGAATCGATGATCGTCGTCGGGGGCTCCGCCGCCTACGCCTACTCCGTGGTCTCGTTGCTCACCGGCGGCGATCGGGTCTACTTCGACACCGCCACCATGCTCCTGGTGCTGTTCACCGCCGGCCGCTATCTCGACGCCGCCACCCGGGCCCGGGCCGCCCGCGACCTCGGCCCCCTCCTGGAGGCCGAGCGAGCCCTGGTCCGGGTCGTGACCGCCGAAGGCTTCGAGATGCGGCCGGCGGGGGAGGTGGTGCCCGGGGACCGGGTGGAGGTGCGGCCGGGGGAACGGTTCCCGGTGGACGGCGAGGTCCTCGAGGGCCGGTCCTGGGCCGACGAGGCGCTCGTCACCGGCGAGAGCCGGCCGGTGGCCAAGGCGGCCGGCGACCGGGTGATCGCCGGGACCACCAACGGCGACGGCCCCCTGGTCGTCGCCACCCTGGCCTCCGGCGCGGCGACGCGCTGGGCAGAGATCGGGCGCGCGGTCCGCGAGGCCCTCGACCGCCGCTCCCGGCTCCAGGGCCTCACCGACCGGATCGCCACCTGGTTCCTGCCCGGCGTCCTCCTCCTCGCCGGCGCCGCCGGGCTCTACTGGAGCCGCCACGGCTCCACCTGGGATGCCCTGTCCGCCGCCCTGGCCACGCTCGTGGTCGCTTGCCCCTGTGCCCTCGGCCCAGCGGCCTACCTCGCCGGCTTCCTCGCCATCGGTCAGGCCGCCCGGCGGGGCACGGTGGTCCGCTCGACGCGCGCCCTGGAGCAGCTCGCGGCGGTCGGCACAGTCGTCTTCGACAAGACCGGCAGCCTGACCCGGGGGGAGCCCTCGCTGATCGCCCTCGAGACCGCGGCGGGTGACGAGACCGGCTGGCTCGCGACGGCGGCCGGCCTCGCCCTCGCGGACGATCACCCCCTGGCCCGGGCGCTGGTCGTCGCGGCCCGGGGGCGGGGCCTCGACCCCGCGAGCCTGCCGCGCCCGGCGGCGGTGCGGCTCTTCCCGGGAGAGGGGCTGGTCGGGGAGGCCGGTGAGGGCGAGGTCGCCCTGGGGAGCGCCGGACTCTTCCGCCGCCTGGGATGGACGGTGCCGCCGGTGCTCGCCCGGAGGGTGGCCGAGCTCGAGGCGGGCTCGTCCAGCCTCGTCCTGCTCGGACGGGACGGTTGCGTCGCCGCGGTGGCGGCCTTCGAGGACGAGGTGAAGTGCGAGGCGCCGGACGTGATCGCGGGCCTCGAGGCGCGCGGGCTGGCCACGACGATCCTGAGTGGAGACCGACCACAGGCGGTGGAGCGCGTCGCCGGCCAGGTGGGGGCGCGGTCCTGGCGCGCCGGGCTCTCTCCGCAGGAGAAGGTGGCGGCGGTCCGCGAGCTGATGGGAGAGGGGACGGGCGTCGCCATGGTGGGTGACGGTCTCAACGACGGGCCGGTCCTGGCCGCGGCGTCGGTGGGGATCGCCCTCGGTTCGGGCAGCGAGCTGGCGCGGACCAGCGCGGAGGTCGTCACCTCGGGAGCCGACCTCTCGGCGGTGCTGCGGCTCGTGGACTCGGCGCGGGCCGCGTCCCGGACGACGCGGGTCAACCTCTTCTGGGCCTTCGGCTACAACGCGGTCGGGATCGCGCTGGCGGCAACGGGCCTCCTGCAGCCGGTCCTCGCCGCCGGCCTGATGGCGGTCTCGAGCGTCGTGGTCGTGGCGAACGCCCTGCACAGCGCCCGCGAGAGGGAGCCGTCGTCGTGAGCCCGGCTGCGGAAGGCAACGAGCCGGCCTGGCACCCCCTGATCCGGATCGCCCTCTACCTCGTCCTCTTCGTCGCCCTCGAGATCACGGTCGGCCTCGCCTCGCTGGTCCTCTGGTCGCTCCCCGCCGGCGCCCCGCCGGCCGAGCTCGTCTCGGGGGGGCTCGAGAGCGGCGGGTATCTGCTCTTCTTCTACGTCTGCCTGGCTCCGGTCCTGGTGCCGCTCACCATCGCCTTCGTGCGCCACTTCGACCGCCGCGAGGTGGCGAGCCTCGGGGCCCGGCTCCCGGCCGGCGGGTGGGGCGCCGCGGCCCGGCAGACGGCCGGCGTGGGGCTCGGCGTTGCCGCGCTCCTCGGCGCCTGGCTCGCCGGCGTCGCTCTCTTCGCCGAGGTGCGGTTCTCCGGGATCGCGGCCCGCATCTCCTCGGGCCCGGCGTGGCTTCCCGGCCCGGCCGGCGGGAGCGCGGTCCTGGTCCTCACCCTGATCGGCTTCCTGGTCGGCGGCGCCGTCGAGGAGTGGGTGTTCCGGGGCTACGTCTACCGGGCCCTTCGCGAGCGCTGGAGCTGGGCGACGGCAGCCGGCGCTTCCGCCTTGGCCTTCGCCCTCTTCCACGCCCTCAATCCGGACGTCGACCCGGCGGGGCTGGTCAATACCTTCCTTCTGGGTGTCGTCATGGCGGCCCTGGTCGAGGGGAGCGGAAGCCTGATCGCTCCCTCCGTGGCCCACGGCCTGTGGAACTTCCTCATGGGGAGCGTGCTCTCCGTGCCGGTGAGCGGGCTCACTCTCCATCATCTCTTCGACGTCGAAGTCCGCGGCCGGCCGGCGCTCACCGGTGGTGCGTACGGGCCCGAGGGGAGCTGGCTCCTGACCGGGCTCCTGCTCCCCGTGGTCCTGGCCCTCGCCCTCTGGGTCGACCGGCGGCGAGGTCCTCAGTCGCCTTCGCCGTAGTAGATCTTCTGGATGAACGGGCCCGCCAGGTAGGCCTCGGGCTCGATCTGACTCTGGAGCACCACCCCCCGGAGCCCCTCGGTGAGCACCATGCGGGCCGACTCGGCGAGGCCGGCGGCGGTGGTCGCCTGAATCGCCTTCAGGGTGTGCTTTCCCACCCGGTGCGGGTGGATGATCAGGCTCTCCTCGACCCGGTGGCGCTCGCCGGAGCGGTCGAGGCCGTCGGCGGCGGCGTAGATCACCACCTGGTCGCGCTGGACCCGCGGGATGGCCTTCAACATCACCGCCTCGAGCTCGGCGATGGGGTCTTCGCCCGGAAGCTCGGCGATCCGGTCGTGCACCCACGACCAGTGGCCGGGATAGCGCAGGGTCTTGTAGTCGAGCGAGTCGACCCGGCCGGCCAGCGCCTCCGGCAGATCGGCGGCGCCCCCGGAGGTCAGGGCCTCCTCGAGCACCAGGGCTCCCAGGTGCACCTCGGCCACCTCGGTGAGCGAGGGACGACGGACGTGCTCGCCGTCGCGAACCACCAGCGAATCCTCGAGGTACTCGGTGGCGACGCCCACCGTGCTCCAGGTGAAGCCGTAGTAGTGGGGGGGCAGAGCGAGGATCGGCAGCGCCCCCACCCGCAGGCGCAGCGACTCGATCCGCTCGACCCCGTGAGTCCGGCAGAACTCGAGGAACAGCTTGTGGCCCAACACGTCCACGAAGCCCGGGGCGAGGCCGGTCTGGAGGACGAAGGCGCGCGGCGCGCCGTCGGCGATCTCGGCGATCCGCTCGCTGCTCCCGACGTGCTCGGTGAGGTTGGCGTAGTGGAGCTCGTGACGGCGGGCGAGCTCCGCCATGCGCACCGCCTGGCTCCAGGGCAGACAGTCCAGGAGCACGTCGGCGCCGGCCAGGACCCGCT
>CAZIIB010000278.1:0-5584 GCA_964539125.1 uncultured Thermoanaerobaculia bacterium
CCGAGTCGGTGGCCGCCGGGCGCCAGGCGGTGCTCGATGGCCGACTCGCTCGCGATGGCGACGGCGGTGCCCTCCTCGCCGAGCGCGCCGCCGAGCGCTGGCACCGCCTCGAAGGCCGGCTCGGCGCCGAGCGCCTCGGGGAGATCGAGCGCCGCCTGACGCTCCTCGCCATCGACCGTTGCTGGAGCGAGCACCTGACAGAGATGCAGGCCGTGCGCGACGAGGTCCACCTGGTGGCCCTCGACGGACGGTTCCCCCTGGCCGAGTTCTACCGCTCGGCCATCGCCGGCTTCGAGGCCCTCCTGGAGCGGATCGACGACGAGGTCATCCAGGCGTTCGACGAGCTCGAGATCGGACCCGACGGGCCGGACTGGGACGAGGCCGCCCTCCGCGGCCCGTCGGCCACCTGGACCTACCTGGTCAACGACGACGTCTTCACCGGCAACGTCTTCCTGGGCCTGGCGAACCGCGCCTCGATCGGCTTCATGGCCGTCCTCGTCCTCTGGCCCGTCCTCTTCGCCTGGGGGATCTACCTGAGGTGGAAGCGGCGGCGGGAGGCTGGGTAGGACGCCCGGGGAGGGCGTCCTACCCAGCGCACAGCTTCAGTTCGCGTTGAGGAAGAGGAGCTGGTCGCTTCCGGAGCCCATGAAATCGCCCACGGTGAGCAGGTCTCCGCAGTCGTGCCAGCCGTCGAGTAGGGGGAAGTCACCCCATTCCTCCCGGTAGAGAGTGGCGGCCGGGATGGTGCCCACGGCGAAGTCGACGATCTTCAGGCGGCCGTGCTCGCCGGAGTTGTTGATGAACAGGACCTGGTCCCGCCCCAGGCCCAGGAAGTCCCCGGCGAAGAGGAAGTCGTTGGCGTTGTGCCAGCCGTTGAGGGCGGTGCTCTCGCCCCAGTCTTCCCGGTAGAGCGTCTCCGCCGGCGGCTTGCCGTCGTGGAAGTCGGATACCTTCAGCCTCCCGAAGTGGCCGGAGTTGTTGATGAAGAGGACCTGGTCGTAGCCGAGGCCCATGAAGTCGCCCACCAGCAAGCGGTCGTTAGCGTTGTGCCAGCCGTCGAGGCTGGTGCTGTCGCCCCAATTCTCCCGATAGAGGGTCTTGGCCGGCACGGTGCCGCCGCTGAAGTCGACGATTTTCACCCGGCCGCCCCGCCCAGAGCGGTTGATGAACAGGAGCTGATCGTGGCCGAAGCCCATGAAGTCGCCGGCGTACAGGAGGTCGTTGGCGTTGTGCCAGCCGTTGAGAGCCGTGCTCTCTCCCCAGTCCTCCCGGTAGAGGGTCGTGGACATGGACGAGCTCTCCAGGAAGCTGACGATCTTGAGGCGGCCACCGGCGCCCGAGGTATTGATGAAGAGGACCTGGTCGTAGCCCAGGCCCATGAAGTCTCCGGCGATTACGCGGTCTTTCGGGTTGTGCCAGCCATTGAGGGCCGTGCTGTCGCCCCACCTCTCCAGGTAGACCTCCTCTCCCGAGCTCACCCCCGGCGCGTACTCGAGGATCTTCAGACGCTCGCCGAACCCCGAGTTGTTGATCACCAGCTTCTGGTCGTATCCCAGTCCGGTGAAGTCGCCGGTCAGGTGGAAGTCCTCGGGGCCGAGCCAGCCGTCGAGCTCCGTGCTTTGCTCGCAGCTCGCCAGGAAGTCCGGGTGGGCGGGGCCGCTTCCTGGGCGAAACTCGGCGATCAGGAGCTTGCCCGGGTCGTTGATCGAGTTCCAGCAATCCGGCCGAATCGAGACGTGTCGTCCGAGGCCGCTGCCCAGGAGGTCGCGGAACGGGGAGACGTCGCCGGGGCCCACGAAGTTGGACCGGATGGAGGCGCCCGAGTGGAACAGGAGGGGCCGGTGTCCAACCTGGATGTGAAGATGAGGCCCTCCCGACTGGCCGGAGTTGCCGACCCGTCCGAGCATCTCCCCCGCGGTCACCCTCACCTTGGTGGTCTTGCACGCGGGGAAGATCTCCGGAGAAAGACTGTCCTTCTGGAGGTGATAGTAGTAGCCGATCTCTCCGTCGTCCTGCTGGACCACGACCTGGTTCCCGCCGTAGGAGTGGTAGCAAGGCAGGGTGGCGTCTTTGTCGCCGCAGAAGTCGAGCTTGTCGGGTGGGTGCGGGTTGTCGACGATGTCATTGACGCACCCTGTGACCGTCCCCGAAGCGATCGCCCGGACCGGTAGTCCCCAGACCACGTGGCTTGCGTTCTCGTGGCGGTCTCCGAAGTAGTAACGCCATACCTTCCGCACCGGGTTCCAGCGCACGGCGTGGATGTCGTAGGCGAAGCGCTGGACCCCGTGCGTTCCGTAGCAGTGCCAGCCCGAGCAGCTCCTGGTGTCGCCTTTCGTTCTCCAGTAGACGTCCGGCTCGAGGTCACCCGCCACCGAGAAGAGCGGGTAGCTCGTCGGCGGCCGGGCGACCGGAAGCTGGAACTCGGAGGGCTCGGAGAACCCGTTGAAGTAGAGGCGGACCGTGAGCCCGGTAGGCTCTTCAGGCATGTCGTCGATGCGTGGGAGATTGAGCGAACGAGAGGCTCCGGCAGGAAGCGTCAGGCTCAGACTGGCCGATTTGCTGCGGCTCAGCGTCTCGCCGACCAAGACCGTCTCCAGCTTCTCCAAAACCACGCTACAGGCACTTCCGTTGCGCACCGAGGCGCGGGGCAGGATCCGGAAAGTCTCGCCTCCCGCTGGACCGGTGGGCGCGAGCGGCAAGTAGAGCACCGACCCGCCCTGGGAGGGCAGGACGTTGTAGAGCGTGATGGAGCCGGGTGCTTGCGACGCTTGGCGGATGACCTCTCCCGCCTGCCCTGTCGCGGCACCGGCGGCCTGGGTTGGGAGCCAGAGTAGCGCGACCAGGATCGCGGTGACGGATGTCCAGTATCTGTGCATGATTCGTCTCCTCAGTCGTTCGGTTTCGGTGGCGGAATCGGAGGTGTGCCGGTCGGCGGCCTCCGTCTGGACCGGTACGCGCCAAGCAGGCCCGAAACGGCTGATTGGCCGACTCCCGCCCTCGAACCCGCGGCGCACGTGTCCATCGTCCGGCGTATTCCGGCAACTTCTTGATATGGCAACCCCTGGCGAGGTCACCGAGCTCCTGCGGGAATGGCGCTCGGGGGACGACTCGGCACTCCGGCGGTTGACTCCGCTGGTTTACGACGACCTGCACGACATCGCGTCCCGCCACATGGCCCGGGAGCGTAGGGCCGTGACCCTCCAGCCGACCGCGCTGGTTCACGAGGCCTACCTCCGGCTCTCACGCCAGAGACGGGCCGAGTGGCAGAACCGTTCCCACTTCCTCGCCGTGGCGGCCCTGACCATGCGCCGGCTCCTGGTCGAGCGCGCCCGCCGCCGGGCGGCGCTCAAGCGCGGCGGCGACGCCGTGGCGGTGACCTGGAGCGAGGCCGAGAGCGTCTCGGACGGCCCGCGGGTCGACCTGATCGCCCTCGACGACGCCCTTCGTCGCCTCGCTCGGCTCTCTCCGCGTCAGGAGCGGGTGGTCGAGCTGCGCTTCTTCGGCGGGTTGACCATCGGCGAGACGGCCGGGCTGCTCCAGGTCTCGCCGGCGACGGTCAAGCTGGACTGGCAGATGGCCAAGGCCTGGCTGTACGCCACCATGAAGAGGCAGGGGGCTCCGGGCGGGTGATGCGGGTTCGGTCGAGGGGGGAACCAGGCGACAGACTCGATGGATAGAGACCGGTTCGAGCACGTCCAGGCGATCTTCCGCGAGGCCCTTCTCGATGAGCCGGAGGATCTGACCGCCTTCCTCGACTCCCGGTGCTCGGGCGACGCCAGGCTCCGCGAGGAGGTCGAATCCCTGCTCGAAGCGCACCGCGAGACGGAGCTCTTCCTGGAGTCCGGGCCGGGCTCCCCCGAGATCGGCTCGATGGGCGGCACGATCCTCGGGAGTTACCGGATCGTGCGGTTGCTCGGCGAAGGCGGAATGGGGCGGGTCTACCTGGCCGAGCGGGCCGACGACGCCTATCGCAAGCGCATCGCCATCAAGGTGCTGCGGCCCGGCGAGATCTCCGAAGGGCTCGTGCACCGCTTCGCGACTGAGCGCCAGATCCTCGCGGGTCTCGAACACCCCAACATCGCCCGGCTTCTCGACGGCGGGACGACCGAGGAGGGGCGGCCGTACTTCGCCATGGAGTACGTCGAGGGCAAGCCCATCGACCTCTACTGCGAGGACCAACGCCTCTCGGTCGATGCCCGGCTCGAGCTCTTTCTCGTCTTGTGTGACGCGGTGCAGTTTGCCCACGTCAACCTGGTCGTCCACCGGGACCTCAAGCCGAGCAACGTCCTGATCACCCCGAGCGGAGAGCTCAAGCTCCTCGATTTCGGCATCGCCAAGCTCCTGAACCCCGAGATTGCGGTTCCGGACTCGAAGACGACCGCCTCCCTGATGCGGCTCCTGACGCCGGACTGCGCCAGCCCCGAGCAGGTCCGAGGTGGTGCCATCACAACGGCGAGCGACGTCTACGCCCTGGGCGTTCTGCTCTACAAGCTCCTCACCGGCCGGGGTCCCTACCCGGTCGAAACCGGCTCCGCCGCCGAAGTGCTGGACGCGATCTGCCGGAGCACGCCAGAGCCGCCGAGCGTCGCCGTCGCGCGGGGCCGACACGAAGCGGAGAGCTCGTCCCCGGGTCCACGGGGCTCCGGTGCGCGCTCGTCATGGCGCAGGCCGGGCGACCTCGTCCGTCTCCGCCGCAAGCTGGCCGGCGATCTCGACGCGATCGTCGGCAAGGCGCTCGCCAAGAAGCCGGAGCAGCGCTACTCGTCGGTGGCGATTCTCGCGGAGGACGTCCGGCGGCATCTCCAGGGCCACCCGGTGCGTGCACGCCGGAGCTCGCTCGCCTACCGAGGCGTCAAGTTCGCCCGTCGCTATCGCTGGCCTCTCCTGGCCATGGCGGCGGTGCTGCTGGTGCTCCTCGGCCTCGGCGGGAGGCTGGCGTGGGAGAACGCGCGGGTCCAGTCCGCGCTGACCCTGGCCGAGCAGGAGCGCGATCGCAGCGAGCGCCTGGCGCAGTTCCTGGTGACGCTGTTCACGGTGCCCAACCCGCGCACCGACCCGGCCCACGTGGTCACCGCGAACGAGATGCTTCACCGTGGTGCCGAGAAGCTGACGACAGACCTCGCGGACCAGCCAGAGGTCCAGGCCCGCGCCCAGGCCGAGATCGGCAGGATCCTGGGAGAGCTCGCCGAGTACGAGACCGCGGCGAAGCTGCTCGGGGGGGCGATCGCCACCCAGAGGGCGATGGGAGACCAGCGGCGGCTTGCTCGCTCGCTGGAGATCCTGGCTTCGATCCGGATCGGGCAGGGCGACCTGCCGCAAGCCGACCTGCTGCTTCGCGAGGGCGAGACGATTCTCCGTCTCCTCGCCAATGGGAGGGCGGACCCGGACCTCGCCGACGTCCTCCACGAGCTCGGCGTGGTCGCGCTCCATCGCGGGCGGCTCCGGGACGCCGACCACCTCGTCGGGGAGGCGATCGCCATGCACCGCGCTGTCGGCGGCAACGTCATCGACGAGGCCCAGATGCTCAACACGCTGGGGGGCATCCGGTACCAGCAAGGGAAGCTGGCGGAGGCGGAGACCCTCG
>CAZIIB010000279.1:0-5583 GCA_964539125.1 uncultured Thermoanaerobaculia bacterium
CTCGTACAGGCGCCGGAACTCCTGAAGCTCGAGGATCTGGGAGAAATCGGACGTCGTCGGGCTCATGTCGCCTCCTCGTTCCTCGATCTTGGGGAACATCTTGCGCAGCTTGAGGGACAGGTCCTCCGGGTCGGAGGACTGGGTCATCGCTTCCTGGTAGGTGATGGTGCCGTGCGCCAGCAGGGCCAGGAGGCTCTGGTTCATGGACTGCATCCGGTAGTAGCGCACCGAGCTCTCCACCTCTTCGAGCAGCCCGGCCGTCTCTCCCGTCTCGACCATCTTGGAGATCTTGGGCGAGGCCTTGAGAATCTCGAGCGCCGCCACCCGGCCGCCCTCGGCTCGCTCGACGAGCTGCATCGACACCACGCCCTTGAGGACCTGGGCGAGCTGCCCCCGCACCTGGGCCTGCTGGTCGGAGGGAAAGCTGTCGAGGATCCGGTCGATGGTCTGGGTCGAGCTGTTCGTGTGCAGCGTCGAGAACACCAGGTGGCCGGTCTCGGCCGCCGTGATCACCGTGGAGATCGTCTCGCGGTCGCGCATCTCGCCGACCATGACGACATCGGGGTCCTGGCGCACGGCGTTGCGCAGGGCCTCGGTGAAGTCGATCGTGTCGGTGCCCACCTCGCGCTGGGAGATCGAGGCCACGTTGTCCGTGAACAGGAACTCCATCGGGTCTTCGATGGTGATCACGTGCGCCGGCCGGGTCCGCGAGATGTGCTTGATCAGAGCCGCCAGAGTGGTGGACTTGCCGCTGCCGGTGGGACCGGTGACCAGCACCAGGCCCTGGTTGATCTTGCAGAAGTCGATCAGGGTCTGGGGCAGCTCCAGGTCGTCGACGGACTGGATCTCGTAGGGGATCCGCCGGAACGAAGCCGCCATGGTGCCGCGCTGCATGTAGATGTTGCCGCGGAAGCGGGCGAGCCCGGAAACCCCGTAGCCGATGTCGACCGCCAAGCGCTCTTCGAGCCGGGTCTTCTGCGGCGGCGTGAGGATCGCGAGCAGCATGCGCTCGATCTCCTCGGGGCGCAGAGCCTCGGCCTCCACCGGCATCAGCCGGCCGTCGATCCGCAGCAAGGGTGGCCGGGTGGGCTTCAGGTGCAAGTCGGACGCACCCTTGGCGGTCATCAGCTTGAGTAGGGTGTCGAGCTCCAAAGTGTCTCCCGGAGAAAGCTCGGCTATTCTACATGGCCGTGTCTCGACCGGCTCTCGGCCGTCCAGTGATTCTCAGTGGAGGTTCTTCATGCGCCGCATGCTCGCCCTCGTCCTGCTCGCCCTCCTCGCCCCGGTCGCCCTGCCGCCGCCGGCGCACGCCGCGGAGCGATCCGCTCGGCTCACCTTCGACGACCTGTTCGAGAAGGAGCACGCCGGCCGCCGGCCGGAGCAGATCGCCTGGCGCCCGGACGGCGCCGCCCTCACCTACCTGTGGGACGCCGGCGACGGCGAGGCCCTGTGGAGCCTGGACCCGGCCACCGGCAAGAGCGAGCGCCTGTTCACCGTCTCTGATCTCGAGGGGCTCGGCGGCACCCTCGACGCCTTCCACGGCTTCCCCTCCGGCGCCGCGGAGATCCTCGAGTCGGGCGGCGACCTCTTCCTCTGGCGGCCGGGCACGGGCCTCGAGCGCCTGACCGAGACGGAGGCGGACGAAGAGGCCCCCACGCTCTCGCCCGACGGCACCCGGCTCGCCTACGTCCGGCAGGGCAACCTCTACCTGCTCGATCTCTCGGTGCCCGCGGCGCAGCGCAAGGAGCGGGCCCTGACCACCGACGGAGAGCCGGGCAAGATCCTGAACGGCACCAACGACTGGGTCTACGGGGAGGAGATCTGGGACCGCTCGCCGATCGGCTTCTGGTGGTCTCCGGACAACCGCCGGATCGCCTACTACCACTTCGACGACACCGAGGTGGGCCGCTACACCCTGCTGCCCGACTACACCCCGCCCTATCCCGAGCCCCGCTACCAGCGCTATCCGAAGGCCGGCACCGCCAACCCCAAGGTGCGCTTCGGGGTGCTCGACCTGGCGAGCGGCAAGACCACGTGGCTCGCGACCGAGAGCGGCGAGGAGACCTACCTCGCCCGTCTCCACTGGCTGCCCGGCGGCGAGAGCGTCGCCGTCGAGCGGCTCAACCGCGAGCAGACCGACCTCGACCTGCTCCTGTGCTCGCCCGAGACCGGCGCCTGCGCCTCGATGCTCAGCGAGACCCACCCGACCTGGGTGAACCTGGGTACCGAGACCACCTTCCTGTCCGGCAACCGCTTTCTCTGGGCCTCGGCGCGCGACGGCTGGCGCCACCTCTACCTCTACTCGCTGCCCGCCGCGGCGGGGGGCCGCGCGACGCTGGTGCGCCAGCTCACGGCCGGCCCGTGGGCCGTCACCGGGGTCGGTACGGCGGGCGACGACGCCCTCGTCGTCACCGCCTACGGCACCGGGCCCCTGGGGGCGGCGCACCGGCGGCTGCTCTGGGTGCCGCTCGACGGAACGGCGCCCCGGGAGCTGGCCGCCGGCCCCGGGTGGCACGAGGCGGACGTGGCGCCCGGCGGCCGCTACCTGGTCCACGCCTGGTCGAGCGCCAACGAGCCGGGCTGGCAGCGGATCGAGGCCGTCGGCGAGGGGGGTGAGCTCGAGCAGACGGCCGAGCTGCCGTCGACGCCGCCCACCTTCGACCCGGCGCTCCTCCCCCAGTGGCGCTTCTTCCAGATCCCCGCCGGTGACGGGGCGCCGGAAGGCACCCTTCTGCCGGCCGCCGAGCTCCTCCCCGCGGGCGTCGAGAGCGACTCGGCAGACGCCTCGGGCGAGGCCCGGCACCCGGTGATCATGTACCACTACGGAGGTCCCGGATCCCAGGTCGTGGTCGACCGATGGGCTTCCCGCGGGCGCGGTCTCTGGCACAAGATGATGGCCCAGCGGGGCTTCGGGGTGCTCTACGTCGACAACCTGGCCTCCGTATTCTTCGGCAAGGCCGGCGAGGACCGCGTGCACCGCCGCTTCGGCGAGGTCAACCTGGCGGCCCAGAAAGCGGGTGTCGACTACCTGAAGGCCCGGCCGTGGGCCGATCCGGCGCGGATCGGCCTCTGGGGCTGGTCCGGCGGCGGGTCGAACACCCTCTACTGCGTGCTCAACAGCCCCGGGACCTGGCGGGCGGCGGTGGCCGGCGCGCCGGTGACCGACTGGCACTACTACGACACGATCTGGACCGAGCGCTACCTCGACTCACCCCAGGACAACCCCGACGGCTACGACGCCTCCTCGGCCATCAGCTATGCCGACCAGCTCGCCGACGCCCTGCTCATCGTCCACGGAACGGCCGACGACAACGTCCATCCCCAGAACACCATGGCGATGGCCGACGCCTGGGTGAAGGCGGACGTCCCCTTCGAGATGGCGATCTATCCGGGCGAGAAGCACGGCTTCCGCGACCCGGCCAGCCGCCACTTCTACGAGCGGATGACCGAGTTCTTCGAGCGGAAACTGGCCGGCGGGGAGTGAGAGCGGGCAGCCCGCTCCTCAGGCGTCCCACCGCCGCAGGATCAGGGCGCCGTTGGTGCCGCCGAAGCCGAAGGAGTTGGTGAGGGCGTACTCGACGTCGGCCTTCCGGGGGCGCTGGGGCACGAAGTCGAGGTCGCACCCTTCGCCCGGCTCCTCGAGGTTGAGGGTGGCGGGCAGGATCTGGCGCTTCAGGGCGAGGGCCAGGATCCCGCACTCGAGGCCCCCCGCGGCGCCCAGGAGATGGCCGGTGGAGGACTTGGTGGAGGAGACCGCCAGGCGATCCGCGTGCTCCCCGAAGACCCGGCGGATCGCCTTGACCTCGCCCAGGTCGCCGAGGTCGGTCGAGGTGCCGTGAGCGTTGATGTAGCCGATCGCTTCGGCCTCGAGCCCCGCGTCCCGCAACGCCTCCTCCATCACCCGGGCCGCCCCCTCGCCCTCCGGGTGTGGAGCGGAGATGTGGTAGGCGTCAGCGCTCATGCCGTAGCCCACCACCTCGGCGTAGACCGGCGCGCCCCGCCGCCGCGCCCCCTCGAGCTCCTCGAGCACCACCACCCCGGCGCCCTCGCCGATCACGAAGCCGTCCCGGTCCTTGTCCCAGGGCCGGGAGGCCTTGTGGGGCTCGTCGTTGCGCGTCGAGAGGGCCCGCATGGCGGAGAACCCGCCCACCGCCAGCGGGGTGATGACCGCCTCGGTACCTCCGGCGATCATGGCGTCGGCGTAGCCGTGCTGGATCTTGCGGAAGGCGTCGCCCACGGCGTGGAGGCCGGTGGTGCACGCGGTGCACGGGGACTCGTTGGGACCCTTCGCGCCGTAGCGGATCGACACCTGGCCTGCGGCCATGTTGACGATCAGGCCGGGGATGAAGAAGGGGGAGATCCGCCCGGGCCCGCGCTCCAGGAGCACCGTGTGCGTGACCTCGATGAGCGGCAGACCGCCGATTCCCGAGCCGATGATCACTCCGACGCGCTCGGCGTTGTCGGCGGAGACCTCGAAGCCCGAGTCGGCCATGGCGAAGTCGGCCGCGGCGAGGGCGAAGTGGATGAAGGTGTCGCTCTTCTTTACGTCCTTCTTGTCCACGTAGTCGAGGGGGTCGAAGCCCGGCACCTCCCCGGCGATACGGCAGGGGTAGGCCGAGGCGTCGAACCGGGTGATCGGTCCGATGCCGCTCGCGCCCGACAGGAGGCCGTCCCAGGTGACCTCGGTCCCCACCCCCAGGGGAGAGACCAGGCCGACCCCGGTCACGACGACGCGTCGGCGCACGTTGGCGGTCGCGGGCATGCTCTCACCCCTTCCGCGCGCTCAGCTGGCCTCGCCCGAATGCTTCTGGATGTAGTCGACGGCTTCTCGGACCCGGCTGATGTTCTCCGCCTCCTCGTCCGGGATCTCGATGGAGAACTCCTCCTCGAGCGCCATCACCAGCTCGACGATGTCCAGGGAATCGGCGCCCAGGTCGTCGGTGAAGCTGGCGTTGAGGGTGACCTCGTCCTCGTCGACGCCGAGCTGCTCGACGATGATGCTCTTGACCCTGTCTTCGATTGCAGACATGTGCAGTTCCCTCCTTGGAATGGGCCGTTCGGCCGAACCCCCCGGTTCTAGCACATCGGCTTCAGGGGAGTCCATGGACGTTGTTCGGGTTTCGATCGGCGGGACATCAGATATACAGCCCGCCGGAGACGTTCAGCGTGTGGCCGGTAATATATCCGGCTTCCTCGCTGGCGAGAAAGAGCACGCTCCAGGCCACGTCCTCGACGCTGCCCAGGCGGCGCAGGGCGATCGAGCTTTGAAGCGCCTTGCGGGACTCTTCGGGCAGGTTCTCGGTCATGGCGGTCTCGATATAGCCGGGGGCCACCACGTTGACCGTGATATTGCGGCTTCCCAGCTCGCGGGCCAGGGACTTGGAGAAACCCACCAGGCCCGCCTTCGAGGCGGCGTAGTTGGCCTGGCCAGCGTTGGCGCGGATGCCGACGATCGAGGCGACGTTGACGATGCGGCCGAAGCGAGCGCGCAGCATCGGCCCCAGCGCCTGGCGCGTGGCGCGGAAGGTGGCGGTGAGGTTGACGTCGATCACCCGCTGCCAGTCCTCGTCGGAGATCTGCGGC
>CAZIIB010000280.1:0-5578 GCA_964539125.1 uncultured Thermoanaerobaculia bacterium
TCTCATGGGCCTAGTCTAGCATAGATTCTATGGTGCTGAAGATGCGTCCGAGATACGTAAGGCGATGCTCTCTCCCGTGATGGGAGCGCGCAAAGAACGTTTCCTTCCCAATGCCGGGTGGTCGTTCATGCCGGGCCTCCGTGTTCCATTGGATCGTCGTCCGCCTCGGAGTTGACGCGGCGGTATCACAGCGCCAATATGTTCAGCAGCTCATTGATCCTGGAAGCGCCCCACGGCGCTTCCAAACCCCTGAAACGGCCCGAGCGAGGGGCAAACTCGCCCGGGCCCACGACCTCGGCCGAGGCGCTGCTGTCCGGATCGCTCGCCGTCGAGGAGGTACGGACGAGCGAGAGCGCGCCGCCGGCCTGGGCGGTGGTGCGGCGCTCGGAGCCGGTGGCCGAGGGCGGCCGGGCGGTGGCGGTCTATCGCTACCGCTCGGAGGCGCTCCTGGCGGCGGCGGTGCTGCCGGCGGTGGCGAAGGCGTCGCCCTATCACCTGGCGGACAAGCCCAAGCGCCTGGGCCTCGCGCTCCACGTGCATCGTCACCACGTTGGGCACGTCGCGTGCCTGGGCGCAGGGCCGGCGGCTGCCGAGCGGCGGGACGTCCTCACCTCGCACCTCCACCTCGCTCGTCACCTGGTGGCAAACCCGGAGGCGCTGGCGCTGCTCCTCGAGGCCGCCGGGCCGCCCGGCTCGGCGTGCGGTTTGGCGTTCGAAGCCTGCCGGAGGGCTTGGCCGGCCGAGGCAGAGCTCGGCCGCTTCATTCGGGTTGGCCGCTTTCGGGCGGCCCGGCCTGCGTTTCTTCCTCGCCAGATTCTTGGCCGGTTCTTCCTTGGGAGCGGGAGATCGCGACGCCAGATCGCGTCTTGGAGAAGTGGGGTCCTGGACCGGCCGGGGCCTGCTTCGGCAAAGATCCATTTCAGGAGGTGTGGTGACCGATCACGACCAATTTTTCAAGAATTTGTTCCAGGAGTTCTTCGGCGACCTGCTCCGGATCGTGGCGCCGGAGCTCGCGGGGCGGCTCCGGGTCGAGGCGCCCACGTTTCTCGAGAGCGAGCTCTTCACGAGCTTCCCGGAGGGGAGTCATCGGTACCTCGACCTGGTCGCCCGGCTGGAGTCGAAGGAGGGCGAGCCACCCGTAGTGCTCGTGCACGTGGAGGTGGAGGCCCGAGCGCGGAAGAGGATGGGCCGCCGGCTGCTCGATTACTACATGCAGCTCTGGCTGGAGCACCACCAACCCATCGTGCCCATCGTCGTCTACCTCAAGGGTGGCAAGCCGGACGTGACCCGGGAAGAAGTCCGGATCGAAGTCTTCGAGAACTCCTATATCTCCTTCTCCTACCTTGCCTTCGGGCTGTCGCGGAGCAATGCACCGACCTACCTGACCCGCCCGGAGCCCCTGGCCTGGGGCCTCGCCGGGCTGATGAAGCCGGGGAGCGAGTCGGCAGCCCGGCACAAGCTGGCGTGCCTGACCCCGATCACCAAGGCGGAGCTGACCGACCGCCAGCGCGTGCTGCTGGTCAACTGCATCGAGACCTACGTACAATGGAACGACGCGGCACAGGCGGAGTACGAAGCTCTGCTGGCCGAGGAGGGGAACGAAGAGGTGGCGACCATGGAAATGACCTGGGCGGACACGCTGCGAGCGGAGGGTATGGAGAAGGGCCTGGAGAAGGGCCTGGAGCAGGGCCGGGAAGAGGGCCGAGAGGAAGGGCGCGAAAAGGGCCGAGAGGAGGGCAGGCGTGAGCTGCTGCTCGAGCAGCTCGAGCGCCGCTTCGGTCCGCTGCCTCCGGCGACCGTCGAGCGGGTCCGGTCCCTCACCTCCCGCAAGGAGCTCTCCCGCCTCGCGGCCCGCGTGCTCGACGCCACCAGCCTCGAGGAGCTGGGGCTTTAGTGGTCCTTCAACCCTCGATTGACGCGTCCTGACGGTCCTTCCCGCCGCTGGCGGCGTTGCTCCTCCTCGACGTAGGCACCGCTACGCCTGCGTCTGAGCGCCTGGCCAGCGACGCGAACTCCTCGCCAGATACCCTGTCAATTGAGGGTTGACGGACCACTCGGAGGCGATCGATGCCTTCGAGCCCGCTACCTCAAGGCGAGTGGGGCGGAGGGGACGCCCAGGCGCCCTCGGGGTCGGTGGTGTCGAGCTCGTGCCAGCCGAAGGAGCCGATCCTCATCGGGTCCCCGGGGCAGCATGGGATCGGCCTTCGGCGCTCGGTCCCTCAGCTCCTCCCGCCCAGCGCCGCCCGGTCGAAGGTCCCTTCGATGCTCCGGAGGAGGGTTTCCCCCTTCTCCACCCAGCCCTCCAGCGCCCGGTCCGGGGCGGTGTCCTCCAGGCCTTCAGAGCGCATCGCCTCGAGCAGGCCCAAGAGCTTGACTCCCTCCACGGCCAACGGGCCGAAGCGCTCTTCCAGCCGCTCTCCGACCTCCAGGGCGCTCTCTCCTTCGATCCCCGCGAACCGGGCCAGCCCGAGGAGGCCCTCGGAGAGGGAGGCTGCCAGGGGGGCCACGGCCTCGGCGCCGAAGTCATGGCCGGCCAGGAGCCGGGTCAGGCGGAGCTTGCGCTCGGCGGCGGCGAGATGATCGCGGGCCTCGGCCAGGCGGCGCCGGCGGAGCTCCTCCCGGCGGTTGGAGGTGGTGGACAGGGCGGGCGAGCGGTAGAGGGGCTCGCCGCCGATGTCGTCCGCGCCGTCCGCGCCGTCGATGCCCGGGGCGAGCTGGAGCACGCCGGCGTCGGCCAGGCGGCGAACGGTCTCGTAGGTCGCTCGGTCCAGGAGCTCCAGCCGCGGCGCCCCCGGGCCCTCACCGAAGCACCGGCCGACGGCCGCCTGGATCTCCGCCTCGATCTCGGACCCGGCCGCCGCCCCGGCCTGCCCTGCGGAGCGCTCGCCGGCGGCGCCCTCCAGGCGATCCACCACCGCCAGCACGGTCGCGGGGCTCCTCGGCTCCGTGAGTTGGTCCGGAGCGGCCTCCGAGCGCGTGTCCTGGGCCGGGTGCCGGAGTCCGCGCCGCGGCTGGAGGTCGAGCAGCAGGAGGCGCTCGCCGAGGAGGGCCGAGAGGTCCTGGCGGAGCCGCTCTGGTGCCGGGACGTCGGGTGCCGCCTCGGCCTCGCCGGCCGGCCTCCCTGGCAAGTCGGTCAAGCGCAGCTCCAGGATCTCCTCCAACCGCTCCATGAACGCCGCCCGCCCGGAGGGCATGGGCATCTCATCGACGCCCCGGCCGTCCAGGACGCCGTCGGCGAGCGCCTGCTTGCCGGCCAGGAGCCCCTGCATCCGCTGCTCGATCGACTCTTCGGTGACCAGGTGGATCACCTGGACGGAGCGGGTCTGGTGCTTGCGCCAGGCCCGGGCGATGCGCTGCTCGAGCCGGGCCGGGTTCCAGGGCAGGTCCAGATTGACCACGGCGCCGGCCACCTGGAGGTTGAGGCCGAGGCCGCCGGAGTCGGTGGAGAGGAAGAGGCGGCACTCGGGATCGTCCTTGAAGCGCCGGATCTCGTCGCGGCGCTTGCCCTGGGGCACGGAGCCGGTGTGCCAGGCGAAGCCCACCTTCATCTCGACGGCGAGCTCACGCACCAGCTCCAGCATCCGCTCCCACTCGGAGAACACGAGCACCTTCTGGCCGTCCTGGCCCAACAGCTCCTCGAAGACCGCCTCGAGCTCCTCCAGCTTGGGGCAGACGCGACACTCGGGGTCGAGGATGTACGGGGTGTCGCAGATCATGCGCATGCAGGCCAGGTACTTCTGGAGCTTCTCGAACTCTTCCCGGGTCAGGTGCCGGCGCTTGGCGATGGCGGCGAGCTTGGCCACCCGGTGCTCGTAGTCGGAGTAGCGGAGCTTCTGCTCTTCGTGCATCGACACGTAGTAGGTGTTCACGGTCCGGCCGGGGAGCTGCTCCTCGACCTCGGCCTTGCGCCGCCTGAGCAACACCGGCCGGAGGCGCCGGTGCATCTCGGTGAGGTTCTTGTACCCCACCGGGCGGCCGCGCTCGTCCAGCTCGTGAAAGCCCCGGTTGAAGCGGAAGAGGGGGCCGAAGATCCGTGGGTCGAGGAACTGGACGATGGAGTAGAGGTCGTCGATTCGGTTCTCGAGCGGCGTGCCGGTGAGGACGAAGGCGTAGCGGCTCTCGAGGCGCTTGACCGCCTGCGCCGTCTTGGTGCGCCAGTTCTTGATCCGCTGGGCCTCGTCCAGGATGATGACGTCCGGCGCCAGCAGGCGCTGGAGGTCCTCGCCGTCGGAGAGGATCTGCTCGTAGTTGGTGAGGTAGAAGAAGGAGCGCTCCCGGTACTGGCGCAGGCGCACCCCGCGGGGACCCATCACCAGCAGCGACGGCAGGTCGGTGAACTTGGCGATCTGCTCTTCCCATTCGGCCTTGAGCGACACCGGGCTGACCACGAGCACGCGCTCGATTCCCCGAAGGCGCCGGAGCAGCTCGCAGGCGGCGATCGCCTGGACGGTCTTGCCCAGGCCCATCTCGTCGCCCAGGAGGGCGCGCTCGGCGAAGGCCAGGTGGAGCGCGCCTTCTTCCTGGTAGGGGTAGAGGCGGTGGCGCAGAAGATCCAGGCTCCGCTTACCCGCCGCGACGTCGGCTTCGAAGCGCTCCCGGGCGCTCTGGCGGGCCGCCCGGCGGGCCTCCTCCTCCGCCCAAGGGGGGAGCTCCGCTGAGAGTCGCACCCGCGACCGCACCCGCCCGGGCGCCGACTCGAGACGCCGAGCCAGGACCGGGACCGCCGACTCCGGCGGGGCCAGGAGCGTGCCGTCGGCCCCGAAGAAGGGCCCCAGGAGCTCTTCGACTGCCTTCGAGGGCCTCCCCGGTGGACGAAGCACCCGGACCCGGGGCGGATCGGCGGCCCGGTCGAGGAAGACCTCCACCCGCCGCCGGCGGGCACCGGCCCCTCCGGCCCCTCCGGCCAGGCCCGAGGAGCCGCTCGCTTCGCCGCTCTCCCCGTCGAACCCCTCCTTCGCCAGCCGTCGCAGCACCGCCTCCACGTGCTTGCAGGTGCCCAGGCCGTTGATCCGGTGGTCGGGGCAGCTACAGGTGTTCAGGTGCTCGTCGAGGGAGCGGATCTCCACCCGGTACTCCGTCGGGTGATCGGCCCGGTGCTCGGGGCCCTCGTCCGGCTCGCCGGCGGCCGAGCCCACGGCGAAGGTGGCGAAGGGGTGGTGGGTCTTTTCCAGCGGCCGAACCGTCAGCGGCTCGGCCTCGGCCCGAAGCCGGCGGCGCTCGATCTCCTCCTCGTCGGTCGTGCGCCAGCCCTGGAATCGGGTCTTTCGCGCCACGACCTTGCGCGCGGCTCCGGAGCCGGTCGAGCGCGCGGATTTGGAACGTCGTCGTCGTTCAGCCATCGACGGAAGATCTTATCTCCCGGGAGGCGGGGACGGGTCGAGATCAGCGGGTGCGAAGCGAGCTCGACGTTTCGAGGCCGACCGGACGTCTTCGCGACCCGCTTTGTCAGCAAGCGGCTTGGCGGCACGCGTCCTCGACGCATCCAGCCTCGAGGATCCGGGGCTGTAGGCCGTAGCCAGCGAACTAGTGGTCTGATTCACGAATCCCTTGTCTTTCGTTGCGGCGCCGCGAGGCCGGA
>CAZIIB010000281.1:0-5522 GCA_964539125.1 uncultured Thermoanaerobaculia bacterium
GTTCTTCCTCTCAATCCTGGGGTGCATCTCTACCAGACATCGGGACACCTGGAGAGGGAACTTCGAGATAGAAAAGCCGACGCCGGCGGTGGAGGCCCGCCGGCGCCGCGCCACGCAGCCGTTAGCCGTACGGATCGATATACCCGCCGAGCTGGGGCTGGACCGTCGGTCCGTCGCCGAGGCTCGTTCCGCTGCCTTGCGACGGCGCCGCCGCGCCGTTGGGGTCGCCCACACTGCCCAGCGCCTGGGGCGCCGCCGTGGGCCCGCCCGTAGCACCCCAGCCCGGCCAGAGCCCGATCACCCAGGCTGACAGGGCATCGAACCACGACACCGGGTTGTGCTCGCGGGCGACCGCTCGGTGGACGGGGGCTGCGGCGGCCGGGGCGGCGACGAGGAGGAGGAGAGCGGCGGAGAGCACGAGGGCCGCGGCCCTCCGAGGTCGAGACCTGTCCATGGAATCTCCTTCCGGGAGCGGCTCGGGGCCGCCGGCGGCAGGCCGGCGCCGGCTGCCCCCTCACCCCTCATCGTGCGTCCGCAGGCCCGTTCCGGGGCTCCGACTGAGCGAATTGAGGCGTCCAGGATGCCGAATTCGGCGAAAAAAGTGTCCGAATTCGAGCGTCCAGAGGATCGAATTCGCCTCTCGCAGAGTCTCGATTCGCCCACCGGTCCCCCGAATTCGGCCCGTCCCGGCGGTGAAACCCGCCTTGCCCCGGCCGGGATCGGCCGGTGAACGCCGGTTGAAGGCCGCCACCATCCGCTCCTAGCCTTACCGCATGCACGAACGGTCTGTGGACGACGCGCCGCCCCCTGGCCCGGGCGGAGACACCGAGGACTGCGGCGAGCCCGCAGCCGCCTGCGACGCCTGGATGGAGAGGCCGGTCCGGGCGGCCGAGGACGCCCGGACCCGGGTGGGCGTCGCCCTCTCCCTGGTGGAGCTCGCCGCTCAGGTGCTCGAGAACGTGCCGCCTCCCGATCTCGCGTTCCGGCAGGGGGACCCGGAGCTCTTCCGCTGGCTCCATGCGGCGGGGGCCATGCGCCTCCGGCTCGTCGGGCGCGAGGAGGACGACTCGCTCGACGCTCCGGGCCGGGAGTCCGCCCTGGGCGACGGCGTCCGGATCTTCGAATGGAGCGAGGAGGAGGCGGGGCGGCGCTTCCGGAAGGCCCTCGGCGCCTGGGAGCGGAGGGCGTGAAGCTTGGATCGCTGAGCAGCTCCCCACCCTCTTTCGCCTCGTGCGCAGGTTCCTGCTCCGCGAGTGGAGCCCGTGCCGCAGGCGCGAAGAGGCCCTGGCCATTCTCGACCGCCTCGAGGGACGGAGCGAGGCGCCGTCTCTCCAGGAGCTGGCGGAGCTCCTCGAGTGCTCCCGGGTGGGCTTCGCGAGTCTCACGAGACTCCAGTTGAGCATCGCGCCTCACCTCTTTCCCGACGAGTTCGGGGACTTCGTCTCGCCTGGGTGGATCCTCGAGCGCCTCGACCTGGGCCTGCGGGCGCTTCGGCTGGAGCGCGGCCTGACGCAGGCCCAGGCCGCGGAGGCGGCCGGCTTCAAGCCGATCGAGCTCTCCGCCGTCGAAGATCCGCGCCGCCGCGAGACCCCCACGCTCGCGTTCCTCGACCGCATGCTTCTCGCCCTGGGCGCCTCCTATCGGGATCTCGAGGAGTCGGCTCTCCGACCTCTGCGCGCGGTGAGACGCCTCGCTCACCGGGCCCGCGTCGCGCAGAGCCGGGCGCGGCCGGTCGTGTACCAGGGCAAGGTCTTGCCGCCGACGACCTGGGCCGACCCGGTTCGGACAGCGCCCTGGGCTCGGCCTTCGCGGTCCTGGACTGGACGGCCGACGAGCTCGACCGGCTCTACGAAGCTGCCCTCGCCGACTGGCAGGGGAGCGTCTGAGGCCGTCCCGAAACCCGCGAGGCCGGCGCGGCTCCCAGGCAATAGAATCGGCCTCGTGGTGCACCTCCCCGATCGTCTCCAGCCTTCCGATCTCGCCCTCGCCGCCGCCGCCCTCCTGGGCGGCTGGTTCTTCTTCTCGTCGCTGGGCGCGCTCTGGCCCCTGGCGCGAATGGACCTCGACGTACCCCGGGCCGAGCTCGAAGCTCGGGCCGGCGCGACCCTCCTGGCGGCGGGCTTCTCGGCCGAAGGCTACGACGCCGCCAGCGAGCTCACCGTCGACGACGAGGTTCTCGACTACCTCCAGCGGCGCTTCGGCAACGCCCGGACCCAGGCGCTGATCGCCCGCGGTCTCCCGGTCTTCCAGTACGAGGTCCACTTCAAGCGCCGGGGCCGGCCGGACCGGTTGTGGGTCGACCTGCCGGCGGGCCCCGGAGTGATCGGCTGGGGCCGCACGGTGCAGGAGGACGCGCGCGGGGCCTCGATCTCCATGCAGCAGGCGCGGCGCATCGCCCGGCAGGCGATCGCGCCGTGGCTCGCCCCTCCGGACGCGAGCTGGCGCGAGGAGGGGCGCTACGAGCAGACCCGGCCCCATCGGCAGGACCACTACTTCGTGTTCGAGCGCTACCTGGTGAAGACGCCACCGCTCCGGGAGCGTTTGGTGGTGACCGTCTCGGGCCGGAAGGTGACGGCGGTCGACCACACCTTGGTCGTCCCCGAGTCGGCGCGGCGGAACGAGCGCCGGCGGCAGGCGCCGATCGCGGCCCTCCAGATGATCGGCTTCCTGCTCGCCGGCGCCGCGGCGCTGGGTGCGTTCGGAGTCTTCCTCACCCGCCTGCGCTCCGGCACCGTGCGGCTCGCCCCGGCCGCCCGCTGGGTGGCGGTGATCGGCGCCTGCTTCCTCGCCACCCAGGCGCTGCGTCCGGCGCGGCTGCTCCTCGCGTGGGACCCTCTCTGGCCGCGCTGGGTCGCGGATCTCCAGACCCTGGGTACCGCCGCCGGCGCCGGCGCCTGGATCCTCCTGGTGCTCTTCGTGGTGATCGCGGCGGGCGACGCCCTCGACCGGGAGGGCGCGGCGCCGACGGCAGCCGGGGAGCCCTCGGGCGCGCCTCGATTCGGCGCCACGGCTCCTCTCGCGGCCCGCCGCGGCGAAGCCCTGTGGGCGGCGGTCCGCGGCCGGTGGACCGAAGCCGCCGTGGGGCTCGCGTCGGTCCGGGGCTTCCTGGTCGGGCTGATCTGCGGCGGGGTGATGGCCGCGTCGGTCCTGGCCATCGAGCACCTGGCCGGCGGCTGGTCTCCGATCCAGCCCCAGGGCTTCTTCTTCTACCCCCTCAACTCCAGCGCCCCGGCCCTCACGACCCTCCTCTACTTCCTCATGGTGGCCCTGGTCGAAGAGCTCGCCTACCGGTTCTTCGCCGGCACCTGGCTGCTCCGGCTCACCGGCTCGCGGCTGGCCGCCATCGTGCTGCCGGCGATCCTCTACGGCACCACCCACACCGGCCTCTCCTTCGTGCCCCCCGCCGAGCCCTTCTGGGGGCGGGCCCTGGTCTTCACCCTGATCGGTTGCGTCTGGGGCTGGGCGTTCCTGCGCTACGACGCCCTGACCGTGGTGCTCTCCCACTTCTCGGCGGACCTCTTCATCTTCAACTGGCCCCGCCTGGGCAGCGGTGACCCGATCCTGGTGGCCAAGGGCCTCGCCACGCTGGCCGTCCCCCTGGTCCCGGCGCTCCTCTGGCTCGCCTTCGGGCGAGGCCGCCGGCGCGCCGAGCCGGCAGTCGCCGAGTGACCGGCGATGCGACCGGCTCCCCGCTCCGCGTGTGGCACAATCGCTCCATGAACCCCCGCAGACACGTGATTCTCGCTCTCTTCGCCGTTTTGCTCGTCCCGGCGGGCCTGGCAGCCCAGCCGGCGCCTTCCTCCGGCCAGGCTCCTTCCCGGGCGCAGGTTCAGGTCCATCCCGCGACTCTCCTGCCCAACGGCCGCTCGCCCCTTCCCGGCGTGCTCACCGGCGGCCAGCCCGACGAGGGCCAGCTCGCCGAGCTCGCCAGGCTCGGCTACAAGACCATCGTCAACCTGCGCACCCCGGGCGAGCAGGGGCAGCCCGAGGACGAGCCCCAGGTGGTGGAGTCCCACGGCATGCGCTATGTCTCGATCCCCGTCGGCCACGGCGAGGGCCTCTCCCGGGAGAACGCCGAGGCGCTGGGGAAGGTGCTCGCGGACCGGGACGCCCGTCCGGTGGTGATCCACTGCGGCAGCGGCAACCGGGTCGGTGCTCTGATCGCCCTCGAGGCGGCGTGGGTGGAAGGCCGGCCCCCCGAGGAGGCCTTCGAGCTCGGAGAGGCCGCCGGGCTCACCCGGCTCGCGCCGCAGGTGAAGGAGCTCCTGGGGCTCGACGGCGACGGGGACTGATCCTCGGAGAGCCGGGGGCGCGGCCGGTAGGGCACCGCGGAAGGAGAAAGATTACCAGTACGGTCTCCATTGACTCGGACTTTCAGACCCGATAGTCTCCGTCTTCGAGGCACTCCGCAGGCACCAGCGAATGAGGGAGGCCGCACCGGGAGGACCCGCGAGCCGGGGCGAACGAATGATCGAGAGCGCCGCGACCAAGTACGCGATCCGGGCTCTGTGCCACCTGGCACGGCAGCCAACCGGTGCCCCCGCCCAGGCTCGGGAGATCTCCGAGGCTCTGGACATCCCCTACCACTACCTTTCGAAGATCCTTCAGGACCTGGCCAGGAAGGGGCTCCTGAGCTCCACCAAAGGCCCGGGAGGTGGCTTCCGCCTGAACCGCCCGCCCGCCGAGACCAGCCTCTACAGCCTCATCGAGGCGGTGGAGGGACCGATCTCGGACGACCAGTGCATGCTCGGCCTCGACGCCTGCTCGGACCAGGCGCCGTGCCCGATGCACGAGTTCTGGAAGGGGCTGCGTACGGCGTTCCGGGAGCGGATGGAAGAGGTGAGCCTGCTGGACATCGTGCGGGCCGCCGAGCGCAAGCAGCAAGTGCGTACGGCACGCCGGGTGGCGGTTTGAATTTTTTTTGCTGCTAAATCAGAGTGATAGATCTGAAAGTCATTTTCTGAGCGATCCGGAGTGGGACCCATGGGGCAGTGCATCCATCTGACCAGACGCTTCCGCACGGCGGCGGTCCTGACTCTCCTCGCCGGCCTGGTGGCCGCTCCGGGACCGGCGGGAGGCCCCGCCGCCCCCCCCGCCGCCGCCGTGATCGCGGTGGAGGTTCCGGCGTCTCCGGCCGCTCCGGCCGAGCCGTGCGCCGACGGCGCCCGACTGGTGCGCCTGGAGGCCGGCCGTCTCTCCCTCCTGGCCCCCGGCTTCACCGCCGCCTGCGACCCCGCGCTAGACGCCGGGGCGAGCCACCTCTACTTCGCCGGCCGGCGCCGGGCGGACGGGCCCTGGGCGGTCTGGGAGCTCGACCTGGACACCACCGGCCGGGAGGCCCGGCGCCTGACGCCCGAGCAGGCCGGCTGCCGTTCGCCCGCTCCCTTGCCCGGCGGCTCCGTGGCCGTGGTCTGTGGGGGTGCGCGCGCAAGGGTCGATAGGGGGGGGCGTCCGGGTTCGCGGCAGCGGGCGGCGGTCCGCGACACCGCATGATGCTCCTGGCTGCCGACAAACCAGAGCAC
>CAZIIB010000282.1:0-5295 GCA_964539125.1 uncultured Thermoanaerobaculia bacterium
GCCTGGGTCGCGCGCCGCCGCGATCTGGGGGGGCTGATGTTCCTGGACCTGCGCGACCGGAGCGGCATCGCCCAGGTGGTGGTCCACCCCGAGGAGCGGCCGGAGGTGGCCGAGCTCCTGGCGCCGGTGCGCAACGAGTGGGTGGTGGAGGTCGAGGGTGAGGTGGTGCCGCGCGAGAGCCCGAATCCGGACATGCCCACGGGCGAGGTCGAGGTGATGGCCGAGCGGGCGGAGATCCTCGCGCGCGCCGCGCCCCTGCCCTTCAGCGTCACGGCCGGGCCGGGCTCGGCGGGGGCCGGGTCCGAGCCCGACGCGAGCGAGGAGACCCGCCTGCGCTACCGCTACCTCGACCTGCGGCGCCCGGAGCTCCAGCGCAACCTCCGGCTCCGGGACCGGGTCGCCCTGGAGATCCGCAAGTACTTCCACGAGCAGGGCTTCGTGGACGTGGAGACGCCCGTCCTCACCCGTTCGACCCCCGAGGGAGCGCGCGACTACCTGGTGCCGTCCCGGGTCCACAAGGGCGCCTTCTACGCCCTTCCCCAGTCGCCCCAGCTCTTCAAGCAGATCCTGATGATCGCCGGGTTGGAGCGCTACGTCCAGATCGCCCGCTGCTTCCGGGACGAGGACCTCCGGGCCGACCGCCAGCCCGAGTTCACCCAGGTCGACCTGGAGATGTCGTTCGCCACCGAGGAGCTGGTGATCGAGCTCGTCGAGGGTCTCTTCGGACGGATCTTCCCGCTGGTCGGGATCGAGCCGCCCCGGAGGTTCCCGCGCCTGACCTGGGCCGAGGCGATGGCGCGCTACGGCAGCGACCGGCCGGACCTGCGCTTCGGCCTCGAGATCCGCGACCTCTCCGAGCGTCTCGGGAGCTCGGGCTTCCGGGCCTTTGCGGCCACCGTCGCCGAGGGCGGCGTGGTGCGCGGATTCACCGTGCCCGGCGGGGCCGGCGCCAGCCGCAAGGAGATCGACGGCTGGGCGGAGGTGGCGCGGCGCCACGGCGCCGCCGGTGTGCTCTGGCTGCGCCATCGCGACGACGGACCGGAGTTCCAGGTCAAGGAGGTGCTCTCCTCCGGCGAGCTCTCCGGCGCCGCCGCCGACCTCGGGCTCGGAGAGGGGGACCTGGCGCTCCTGGTGGCCGCTCCCGAGCGGACCGCCGCGGCCGCCCTCGGCGCCCTGCGCCTGGAGCTGGCGCGCTCGCGCGACCTGGTGCCCGCTGGGGACCACGCCTTCTGCTGGGTCACCGAGTTCCCGCTCGTCGAGTGGTCCGAAGAGGACGGCCGCTGGCAGGCGAGCCACCACCCGTTCACCGCCCCCGATCCCCGGGACCTCGACCGGATGGAAGAGGCCCCCGGAGCGGTTCGCTCGCGGGCCTACGACGTGGTGCTCGACGGCACCGAGCTCGGCGGCGGGTCGATCCGTATCCACGACTCGGAGGTCCAGCGCCGGGCCTTCCGGCTCCTGGGCATCGGCGAGGAGGAGGCGGAGCGCCGCTTCGGCTTCTTCCTCGAGGCCCTGCGTTACGGCACGCCGCCCCACGGCGGCATCGCCCTGGGCCTCGACCGGATCGTGATGCTCATGGCCGGCGCCTCGTCGATCCGCGACGTGATCGCCTTCCCCAAGACGACCTCGGCCACCGACCTGATGACCGACGCGCCGAGCCGGGTGGAGGAAGGGCAGCTCAAGGAGCTGGGGCTCGAGCTCGTGACCAGGACCGACGACTGACGCCGGGCCGCCATGTATCGCCTCGCCCTCCGACATCCGTCCGGCACGACGCCGATCCTGGTCGGGGCCGGGGCGCTGGACGAGGCGATGGCGGGGGAGCTGGCGGCCTGGGCCGGCGAGCGGACCCTCTTCTTCATCACCACTCCCCGCGTGCTCGCCCTCCACGGCACCCACCTGGAGGCGCTCAGGCGCGCCGCCGCCCGCGCGGTGGTGCTCGAGGTCGAGGACGGCGAGGCGGCGAAGTCCCTCGCCACCGCCGGGCGGCTGTGGGCCGAGATGCTCACCGCCCACGGCAAGCGCGATAGCCGGGTGGTGACCTTTGGTGGCGGGAGCTGCGGTGATCTCGCCGGCTTCGTCGCCGGCTGCTTCCTGCGCGGTATCTCGCTGGCCCAGGTGCCCACCACGCTGCTCGCCCAGGTCGACGCGGCGATCGGCGGCAAGACGGCGATCGACCTTCCTGGAGGCAAGAACAGCGTCGGGCTGTTTCGCCACCCGGACATGGTGGTCGCCGATACCCGGCTGCTCGCGACCCTCCCCGAGGGCGAGCTCCGCTCCGGTCTGGTCGAGGTGGTCAAGATGGCCTTCCTCCTCGATCCGGAGCTCCTCGCCCGGGTGGAGGCCGACCTCGACCGCCTGCTCGCGGGTGAGGCGGAGGCTCTGGCGCCGGTGGTGGCGGAGGCCGTGGCGGCGAAGATCGCGGTGGTGGAGGCCGATCCCACCGAGCAGGGACGCCGGCGGCTGCTCAACTTCGGCCACACCCTGGGTCACGCCATCGAAGCCGCGCTCGAGTACCGGGAGCTGCGCCACGGCGAGGCGGTGGCCTACGGCATGCTCTTCGCCTTGCGCCTGGCCGCCCGACGCGGCCTGCCGCAAGCCGACGCCGACCGGCTCCGCGCGCTGCTCGAGCGCCTCCGACTTCCCGATCTCCCCGAGCTGGCGGCCGAGGCGCTCCTGGAGGCGGTCCGGCGCGACAAGAAGGCCCGCGAGGAGGGGCTGGTCTGGGTGCTTCCGGCTCGCCTGGGCGAGGGCCGGGCGGTCGCCGGCATCGACGAGGCGGAGGTCCGCCGCGAGCTCGCCGGCTTCCTCCGATCTCCTCTCGGATAATGAAGCGATTTCCGAGATCGAGGGTACCCCCGAGGATAGGAATTCGTCTATACTCTCCGGAATCGTCTCTCCGGCCGGAAGGGGGAGGAGCCCTTCCCGGCTCCGGGACTCGTCGACCATGCCTCCACGTCGCGTGATCAGCCGCCTGAAGCTCGGCCACATCATCTTCCTGGCCCTCCTGCTCTCCGGCATCATCCCCCTGCTCATCGCCACCTTCCTGCTCATCGGCCAGAACCGGGAGCGGCTGGAGAGCGAGGAGCGCACCCAGCTCACCCAGGCCGCCGAGTCGCTCTCCCGGGAGATCAACGACCAGCTCGCCGCCGAACGCGCCTCCCTCCACCAGCTCGGCAAGGGCCTGCTGCTCGTTCCCGGACCGAGCTCGGTGCAAAGTCGGCTGCGCCAGGACTGGGTCGGGCCCTACCTGCGGGACTTCACCGTCGGCGACTCGAGCTTGCAGGCCGTGCGGGTCCTCGGGCCGGGGGGGGCGGGCCCGCGGGTGGGCCCACAGGAAGTGCTCGACGCCGCCAGGGACCAGCTCGACGCGGCGTTCGACTCGGCTCTGAAGCAGGACAAGGCGGCGTACCACTTCGTCCTCCTCGCCCGGTCCAACGAGCCGGGCGTCGCCCTGGCGGTGCCGGTCGAGATGGAGGACGACGTGGAGGACGACGCGGAGAGGAGCCCGGCTCTCGTGGTCGAGGCCCTGGTCCGGCTGCCGGTGATGGAGGCGGTGTTCCGTCGTGAGGCGGAGAGCGAGGTGGGGATCTTCTTGGTGGACAGCGGGGGCAAGGTCTTGTGGTCGGAAGGGGTCACGGACTCCGCACAGGAGAAGATCGAGGCCTCGGGAATGGCCCGGAGCCTCGCCGGCGACGTGCCGGTCGCGCTGACCACCGAGTACGAGATCCCGGGCGCGGGGGGCGGCCGGCGCATGCTCGCCCAGGTCAGCCCGGTGTCCGAGGCCGACTGGGCGGTGGTGGTCCAGAAGCCGGCCGCCGCCGCCTTCGCGGCGATCGACCGTATGGTGTTCAACGCGGTGGCGGCCGCGGCGCTCCTGATCCTTCTGGCCCTTCTCTTCGCCATGGTCACGTCGCGCTGGGTGAGCCTGCCGATCCAGCGACTGGCCGAGGGGAGCCACGAGATCGCCGAGGGGAACTTCGGCCGGAGAATGGAGGGGGCGGACCTCCCCGCCGAGCTCTCCGACCTGGCGAGTGACTTCAACCGGATGTCGGATCACGTGGAGAGCTACGTCGTCCAGCTCCGGGAGGCGGCGCGAGTCAACCGCGAGCTCTTCATCGGGTCGATCCGGGCGTTCGCCGCCGCCATCGACGCCAAGGACCCCTATACCCGAGGCCACTCGGAGCGGGTCGCCACCCTGTCGCGCATCATCGCCCGGCACCTTTCGCTCTCCGAGGAGACCCAGCAGAAGGTGTGGATCGCCGCCCTGCTCCACGACGTGGGCAAGATCGGGGTGGAGGATCGGGTCCTGCGCAAGGTGGGGCGGCTGACCGACGAAGAGTTCGACCAGATGAAGACCCACACCCTGATCGGCGCGGAGATCGTCAGCTCGATCGAGCAGCTCCGGGAGATGATCCCGGCGATCCGCTGGCATCACGAGTCGTGGAACGGCCGGGGCTACCCGGACGGCAAGCGGGGCGAGGAGATTCCGCTCTCGGCCCGCATCGTGGCGTTGGCCGACACCTTCGACGCCATCACCACCAATCGCCCGTACCAGAAGGCGTACGCCCTCGAGGAGGCGACGGCGATCATCACCAAGCTCACCGGAAGCCGCTTCGACGCCAAGGTGGTCACCGCCTTCTTCCGGGCCTACGAGCACGGCGAGGTGCGAACGCCCGACCCGGGACCGGCCCCCCGGGAGGCGGCGGCGAAGGTCTCGAGCATCGGGGTCGGTGCGCTGAGCTGAGCCGAGTGCGCTAAGCTCGCCACACCATGCCCTACCAGTACATCCTGGCGAACCTCCTCTCCAAGGTCGACGGCGCCGTCGGCGTGCTGTTTCTGGACGACAGCGGCGAGACCGTGGACCTCTCCTGCTCCGAGTACACGCCGTACCAGATGCGGGTCCTGGGCGCTTACCTGGGCATCTACATGCGCCAGCTCCACAAGGTGCTGGCGAGCAACCACCTGGGCGATCCCGGGCTGATCCACATCGAGAAGGACTCTCTCCACATCTACGCCCACCCGCTGCCGGATGAGTTCTACCTGGTCCTCGTGCAGCGCCAACCCGCAATCGTGGCTCTGGCGGAGAGGCGGCTGAAGGCGGCAGCGGTCCAGCTAGAGAAACACCTGTTCGCAGCGTAGAAGGAGGGGGCGGGACGGGCCGAGGGCTCCCGCCGGGAGGAACGGCGCGGTTTGCTAGAACTTCGGCACGCAGGAGCCGCGCCTCGGCTCGGACCGCGCTTGGCCGGCTCGGACTCCGAAGAGTCTCGTCGAGCGCGGTCCTCGACGTCCTCCGGG
>CAZIIB010000282.1:5305-5516 GCA_964539125.1 uncultured Thermoanaerobaculia bacterium
CCCAGGCGGGCGCTCGTAGGACTCCGGAGCGTCGCCCTCGAGTCGAGAGCATCCCAGAAAGAGGCGAACCCCTTCCTCCGCCCGACGAAGCTCCGCCGAAACGAGCAACTCCGCCGATCCACCCCCAACCCCCCCCCCCGACCCTTCGGATCTCCGCCCTCCGCCACGGCGAAGAGCCAGCCCCAACAGCCGACCCCGCCGATCCACCCCC
>CAZIIB010000283.1:0-4574 GCA_964539125.1 uncultured Thermoanaerobaculia bacterium
TCCTGATCGCCCACGGCGCCCGGGCCGCCGAGGAGACCCTGCTGGCGGAGATCGATCGGCTCCTGCCCGCGCCCGGGGCGAAGGCCGGGGACCCCGGCCTCGACGCCGTCCTCGCCTCCCTCGGGCAGCCCGTCCTGGTGGTCGTGCCGTCGCGGAGCCTGCGGCTGCACCTGGCCTCGGAGCTCGTCCGGCGCCGCGGGCGGGCCCTCGCCGGCCTCCAGGTGACCACTCTCTTCGCCCTCGCCGCCGGAGTGCTCGAACGCTCCGGCGAGCCGCCACCCGCCGGCGAAGGCCTGTTCGACGTCCTGGTCCGGCGCTTCGGCCGCACCGTGCCGGCCCTCTCCCGGGCCCTCGACGAGTTGGTCGAGGGCTATGGCGCCGCGGCGGCCACCGTGCGGGACTTCCTGGACGCGGGCCTCGAGCCGGAGCTGGCGGACGCCTTGGCCGAGGCGGCGGCAGGCCGCGGCCCGGACGGCGCGGGGCGGCCGGTGGGGACTGCGGCCGAGCGGGAGCGCGCCGAGGGCCTGGTGCGCCTGGCGGCGGCGGTCCAGCGGGGAATGGGCGCCCTCGGTGTGGGGCGCCAGTCGGACCTCCTGCGGCGGGCGACCGACCTCCTGCGCTCCGGCCCGGACCGGCTGCCGGCCCGGGCGGTCCTGATCCACGGCTTCGCCGACGCCACCGGGGTGGCCGCCGACCTCCTGGAGGCGCTCCTCGGCCGGCCGGGGAGCATCCTGATTCTCGACCGCCCTCCCGACCCTACAGAGGCCCCGTCCGAGTCCGGCGCCTTCGAGACCCGGTTCACCGAGCGCTTCGCCGAGCGCATGGCACGGGCGGCCGACTCGGTGGAGGAGGCGCCGGGCACCGGGGCCGCGGCGCCGGCCAAGTTCGGAGGCGTGAGCGCCCCGGGCACTCGCGCCGAAGCCCGGGAGGTGGCCCGCCGGGTGCGCACCCTGCTCGACGACGGGACGCCGCCGGAAGCGATCGGGGTCGTCGCCCGCACCCTCGGCCCCGGGCAGCCCCATCTCACCGCGCTCCGCCAGGCCTTCGCCGAGCTCGGCGTGCCCTTCTCCGGCGTCGGGGCCGCGGGGCCGCTCCTGCCCGAAGGCCGGCGTCTGGGGGCCCTTCTCGAGCTGCTGCGGCGGCGCGAGGCCCTGCCGATCGACCGCTGGCTCGACGCCCTGCCGGCGGCCCCGGGCGGCGGCCCGCCCCACCGAAGGTTCGAGCTGCGCCTGGCGTTCCACACCCTGGGGGCCGGCCGCCTGGCCGAGGTGGCGGAGCTGGCGCCCGAGCGCTTCGGGACCGAAGGCTTCCCCTTGCCGATCCGCACGGGGTTCTCCCCGGCGGGGAGGGGCGTCGAGGAGGCCGCCGGCCCGCCGGGCGGAGAGGACTCGGGGGACGACCCCGACGAGGGAGGAGAGCCCGGCGGCCGGGCCGTACGGCGGCGAGTCCCTTCGGAGGCCCTGCGCCAGGCGATCGCCGCGGCCCGCGGGCTCGTCGACCGCCTCCGGAGCTGGCCGGCCGAGGCCCCCCTCGCCGACCACCTCGAGCGTCTGGGCGACCTCCTGGACCACGACCTCCGCTGGCCGCGGCCGGCGGCGGGCGCGGGCCACGACCGGGACGGGGTCGTCTGGAGGCTGCTTCGCGACCTGGAGCAGGCGGTTCCCGGCGCGTTCTCCCTCGCTTTCGAGGAGCTGGTCGTCCTCTTGGACCACGAGCTCCGCGACGCCGGCCGCGACCTGCTCGGCGGCGCGGGCGGCGGCGTGGCCGTCCTCGATGCCGTCGAGGCCCGGGGACGGACCTTCCGCAGCCTGTTCGTGGTCGGGCTCGAGCGCGGTCTCTTCCCACGCTCGGTCCAGGAGGATCCGCTCCTCGCCGACGACCTCCGCCGCTCCCTCGGCGACCTCCTCCCGGACCTGCCGGTCAAGCTCGCCGGCTACGACGAGGAGCGCTACCTCTTCGCCCAGCTCCTGTCGGCGGCGCCGGAGGTGACCCTCTCGTGGCGCACCGCGGACGACGACGGGAAGCCTCTGGCGCCCTCACCCCTGGTCGAGCGCCTCGCACTCGCCGGCGACGGCTCTCCTGAAGGCCGGCGGCTCAATGAGCCGGAGCGGGCGCTTCCCGTGCACGCACCCGGCGCCGGCGACCTGCCGGCCGCCGAGCACGTCCTCGCCGCCGCGCTCGCCGGCGACCGGGAGGGCTTCGCCCGGCTCCTGGCCATCAGCCTGGAGGAGGTGCTCGTAGAGAAGCGGACCGAGGACCCCGAGCCGGACGGCGGTGCGGCGGCCGGCCTCGCCCTGGACCCGGTCGAGCTCGCCGCCGCCCACCGGCGGATCCTGGAGGAGGTCGATCCCGACTTGACGACCCCGGAGGGCCGCGAGCGCCGGGGGCGCCTCGGGCCGTACTTCGGCTTCCTCGGGGGGTTCGCCGGGCCCAGCGGCGCCGGCGACCCCCGGCGCAACCCGCTCTTCGTGACGGTCCTCGAAGGGCTGGCAGCCTGTCCCTGGCAGACCTTCCTCACCCGCGTCCTCCGCCTCGAGCCGACCCCCGACCCGCTCCAGGCGCTCCCCTCCTTGGACGCCCGCCTGGTGGGCTCCCTGGTCCACGCCGTCCTGGAGGAGGTGGTGCGCCGCGGCCTGGGCGGCGGGCCGAGGACGGAGACGACCCTGGCCGGGCTGGTCGAAGCCGTCAGAGGCGAAGCGGCCGCCGGGTCCGACGCTCCCGTGCCCGCGCCCCCACCGGTCGGAATCCACTGGCCCGGGGCCGGCGAGCTCGAGGCGATCCTCCGGCGCCGGGCCGAGGCCCTGCTGGCCGCCGAGGGGATCACCCTGCCGGGCCTCGCCCGCGCCCTGGTGGCCATGGCCCGCCCCTTCCTCGCCGCGGCCCGGGAGGCCGAGTGGACCCCGGCCGGAGAGGACGGGGTGCCGGCCCTGGCCGCCGAGGTCGAGGGGAGCCTCGCGGTCCGCGACGCCGCCGGCCGGGAGCGCTCCCTCCACTTCCGGGCCGACCGGGTGGACCACCTGCCGGACCGGCGCACCCCGACCCTCCGGCTCACCGACTACAAGACCGGGCGGCCGGTCTCCCGGGCGGCGCGCGCCGACACCCGGAGCGACCACCTGCTGCGCGAGGTCCAGGCCGGCCGACGGCTCCAGGCGGTGGCCTACGCCCTGGCGGCGAGCGGCCCGCGGCCCTGGGACCCGACGGCTCTGGGGCGCTACCTCTTCCTCGCGCCCGGGATCGCTCCCGAGCACCGGGAGGCCGCCGTCTGGTCGAGCGCGCTACCCTTCGCCGAGGCCTTCGCACGCTCCGTCGCCACCGCCCTCGAAGCCTGGGACCGCGGCGCCTTCTTCCCCCGCCTGGTGGAGCCGGACGCCGACCGAGAGCCCCGGCGTTGCACCTGGTGCCCGGTCCACGAGGCCTGCTTGCGGGGTGACTCGGGGGCGCGCAGGCGCCTGGCCGCCTGGGCCGACGCCCGCCGCCAGGCCGCCCTGGACGAGGCCGTTCCCCAGCCGGAGGAAGCCCTCCTGGGCGTCTGGCGCCTGCCGTCGAAGGAGGGCGCGTGAGCCGCTCCCCAGCCCGCCCCGGAGGCGAGGACGAGCCGGCCCGGGATCAGCTCGACCTGTTCGGCGCCGGGGGCGCGAACGGGGTGGGCGATGATCCGCCCGGGCGCGAGCTCGACCCCGTCGCCCGCCAGGCGCTGGAACGGGACCGGGAGGCCCGGCGCCTGGCCCAGACCGAGTTCGAGACGCCGCTCCTGGTGGAGGCGGGCGCCGGCACCGGCAAGACGACGACCCTGACCGCCCGCCTCCTGGCCTGGAGCTTGGGGCCGGGCTGGACGGCGGCCGCCGAACGGGTCCGCGAGCGGGAGGCCGCGCGCCGGCCGCTGGCCGTCGACCGGGAGCCCGATCCGGAGGCGGTGGCCGCCGAGACCCTCTCCGGCGTCGTGGCGATCACCTTCACCGAGGCCGCGGCGGCCGAGATGGCCCGCCGGGTCGGCGAGGCCCTCGCCGGGCTGGCCCGCGACCCCGACCAGAACCCTCCCTGGCTCGCGCTGGACGCCCTGCCTCCCGAGCCCGAGCGCTCGCACCGCGCGCGGGCTCTCCTCGGTGGCCTGGACCGGCTGGTGGTGCGCACCATCCACGCCTTCTGCCGGAGCCTCCTCGCCGCCCACCCTCTCGAGGCAGGCCTCCACCCGGAGCTCGAGGTCGACGCCGACGGCTCGCGCGTGGAGGAGATCGCCCGGGAGGTGGTGGAGGACCGGCTGCGCGCGGCCTACGGCGAGCCGGGCGACCCGGACGTCCTCTTCCTGGCCGGCCAGGGGGTAGGCCCGGCCGAGCTGGTCGAGGCCACGGTGGCGCTGGTCCATGGGGGCCTGCCACCGACCGTGCTGGAGACCGCCTCGTTCACCCCGCAGCGGGTGCAAGAGCTCCGGGACGAGCTCGCCGCCGCCTGCCGCGACCTCGAAGGAGCCTCGGGCGGCCGCCTCGACGGCGCCACGCGGAGCAAGAAGACCCTCGCCGCCCTGGAGAGCTTGCGGGCGGCGCTCCGGACGGCCGAGGCGGCGGACGGAGACGACC
>CAZIIB010000283.1:4584-5504 GCA_964539125.1 uncultured Thermoanaerobaculia bacterium
CTCGAGGGGTTCGCCGCCTTCGCCTCGGAGGTCGCCGGCGCCTGGGAGGCAAGCCGGGACCGCTTGCGCGACTGGGCCCGGGGCCGGTTCAACAAGACCGAGGGCGAGCTGCTCGGCGAGGCCGCTCCCGCGTTCGGCGCGGCGGCGGGCGGGCTCCTCGCCCTCGTCGACCACTTGTCGAGCCTCGATCCGAAGCGTCTCGAGGCCGGCCGGCGGGCACTCGCCCCCATCCTGATCGGCGTGCGCCGAGAGATGCGCCGCCGCGGCGTCGTCACCTTCACCGACCTCCTGGCCCAGGCTCGCGAGCTCCTGGTCGGCCACCCGGAGGTGGCCGCCCGGGTGCGTCGCCGCATCGACCAGCTCCTGGTCGACGAGCTCCAGGACACCGACCGCCTCCAGTGCGACGTGGTCGCCGCCCTCGGGCTCGAGGGGCCGGCCGCGGAGCGCCCGGGGCTCTTCCTGGTGGGCGACGCCAAGCAGTCGATCTACGGGTGGCGCAACGCCGACCTGCGGGCCTACGAGGCGCTCTGGCGCCGGGTGGAGGCGGCCGGCGGCCGGCGCTTGGCGCTGGCCGAGAACTTCCGCTCGGTGCCGGCGATCCTCGACGAGGTCGCCCTGGCGATCGAGCCGGTCATGGTGGAGCGCCCCGGCCTCCAGCCCCGCTTCGAGCCGCTGGTGCCCTGCGCGCGCCTGGCCGCCGAGGCGGGCTTCGCCCGGGAGCCGCGCTCGCCGGTCGAGCACTGGGTCTCCTGGCTCCCGGAGGACGGGACGGGGCCGGCACTGGGCGGCACCCGATCCGGCGACGCCACCGCCCTCGAGGCCGAGGCGATCGCTCGCGACCTGGCGGCGCTCCACCGCGACGAGGGCATGGCCTGGGGCGAGGCGGCGATCCTGCTGCGCGCCTTCTCCGACCTGGACGA
>CAZIIB010000284.1:0-5489 GCA_964539125.1 uncultured Thermoanaerobaculia bacterium
CCAGGCCATGCTGACCGCACTGAAGGAGGAGCTCGCCCAGCGTGTCGAGCGGCGCATCCGGGAGCTCTTCGGGGTCGAGCACACGCCCATCGTGGAAGTTCCCCCGAGACGCGACCTGGGCGACCTGTCGTTCCCGGCGGCGCTCCAGCTCGCACGGGTCCTCAAGCGGAACCCGCGCGAGATCGGACGCGAGCTCGCCGAGGGCCTCGAGCTGCCCGAGATCGTCCGCGAGGTGCGGGTCGAAGGGGCGGGCTACCTGAACCTCTACCTGGACCGGCCGGCGATCGTCCGGCGGCTCCTGGAAGGCGACCTCTTCACCCCCTCCGCCGGGGTCGGCAAGGTGGTGGTCGAGCACACGAACATCAACCCCAACAAGGCGGCCCACATCGGGCACCTCCGAAACGCCGTGCTGGGGGACGTGCTGGTCCGCCTGCTGCGCCGGCTGGGGCGGACGGTGGAGGTCCAGAACTACATCGACGACACCGGCGTCCAGCTCGCCGACGTGGTGGTGGGTTTCCTCGACATCGAGCACATGTCGACCGCCGAGGTGGCCGCCCTGCCCGAGCCGTTCGATTACCTCTGCTGGGACCTCTACAGCGAGGTGGGTCGCTGGTACGAGGAGGACCCGGAGCGCAAGCGCTTCCGCCAGGAGACCCTCCACGCGCTCGAGAAGGACGAGGGCGAGCGGGCGAAGATGGGCCGGGTGGTGGCACGGCGGGTGGTGGGACGCCACCTCGACACCATGGGCCGGCTGGGGGTGGGCTACGACCTCCTCACCCACGAGCGCCACATCCTGGGCCTCGACTTCTTCTCCCAGGCGGCCGAGGCCCTGAAGGCTTCCGGCGCCATGTACCTGGAGAGCCAGGGCAAGAACGCCGGCTGCTGGGTGATGCCCCTCGCCCAGGCCGAGGAGTTCGCCGGCCTCGAGGATGCCGACAAGGTCATCGTCCGCTCCGACGGAACGGTGACCTACGTGGGCAAGGACATCGCCTACCAGCTCTGGAAGTTCGGCCTCCTGGGCAAGGACTTCTCGTACCGCTTCTGGATGGAGCGGAGTCTCTGGGAGACCGGCCTCGAAGGGGCTGACACCCATCCCGCGTTCGGCCACGCCGAGCGCGTGATCAACGTCATCGACGCCCGCCAGAGCTACCTCCAGCGGATCGTCCGCGCCGGCCTCCAGGCGCTGGGCCACGTGGAGCAGGCGGAGCGCTCGGTCCACTTCGCCTACGAGATGGTGTCGCTCTCGCCCGCCACCGCCCGCCAGTTCGGCTTCCTGGGCGCCGGCGAGGAGGAGCGCTCCCTGGAGATGTCGGGCCGCAAGGGCATCGGCGTCAAGGCCGACGACCTCCTCGACCTGCTGGAGTCGAAGAGCCGCCAGGAGATCGCCACCCGCAACCGGGAGCTCGCCGGCGAGGAGCTCGACCGCCTGGCGTCGGAGATCGCGGTCGCGGCGCTCCGGGTGTTCATGGTCAAGGCGACGACGACCCGCGTGATCGCCTTCGACCTCGACGAGGCCCTGAGCTTCGAGGGCGAGTCGGGGCCGTACCTCCAGTATTCGGCGGTGCGGGTGGACAACATCCGGCGCAAGCTCGCCGAAGCCGGCCTGCCGGTGGAGGTGTCGCCGGAGGATGCGGGCGCCCTCGAGGCGACCCTCTACGGCGACGACCTGTGGGACCTCGCCTGGGGCGTGGCGCAGATCGGCGAGGTCTTCGAGAAGGCGGCGGACTCCCTGGAGCTCTCCCTCGCCGCGCGCCTGGCGCTCGACCTCGCTCAGAAGTTCAACGCCGTCTACCACCGCCACCCGATCCTCCACGAGGAGGACGCGGCGGTACGCGCTGCCCGTCTCGCGGCGGTGCAGCTCTTCCGGCGAGGCCTCGACGAGCTCGCCGCGGTCCTCGGAGTCCCCATCCCCGACCGGATGTAGGGTGGTCGCTCGTCCCGCCCGCTCAGCGCCGGTCGAGGGGGGCCTTCTGGATCACCCGCGCCACCGCCTGGACGAACCGCTCCGCGCCGTCGAGCTTGCCCAGGAAGTCGAACAGGCGATGAGAGTCGTCCGGCGGCGTGCCGTGGACCAGCGAGTTGCGCAGCGCCGGGAGTGGCTCCAGGCGGCGGATGAGGGCGTCGGGGAACTCCTCGTAGATCGCCAGGTTGCGCACCGCTTCACTGTAGTCCTCGAAGCGCAGCCCGCGGCGCGTCGAGAGCTCGCCGGCGATGTCGATCACCCGCTGGCAGACGACGAGCAACGCATAGCGCACGTCGTTGGCCAGCGAGAGATCCTCATCCAGGGCCGTTGGATTGGGGACGCGCGCCTGGAGCTCTTCCAGGTGCGCGAGCTGCCGGCGGAGCTCGGCGGCGCGCTCGGCGAGGTAGCTCATCGCGAAAGGGTCTCGACCCGTGCCCGGCGGACGCGGCGCAGGAAGGGCTCGAGGTCGGCGGCCCGGATCTGCACGTCGCGGAAAAAGGCGCGGTCGCTCCGGGGATCTTCACAAGCGAGGCGTCGCCCTTCGATGAGGATGCGCCGCGCCAGCGGCGGTGGGGCGTCGTTCAGGATCAGGAGCTCCACCAGGTTGTCGCCCGCCTCGGCGGCGAGCTCGCCGGAGAGGAGGGCGCGCAGCTCGAGGCGGTCCCGGGCCTCGGGGAAACGCTCTTCATCCGCCAGGAGCCCCAGCCCCAGGTCGCTCTCCCAGTGCGGCCGGCTCGTCGTCCAGCTCCCGAAGAGATAGACGGAGGCGAGCCCGAGGTCGGGCCGGTCCAGGAAGTACCGCTGTAGCCGTTCGATCCGGTTTCCGCTCATCTCTCCCGACACCGGGCCGGAGTTCAGCTTGCAGCGGAAAATTACCACGCAGAGGCACCCGGGAGCCATGGGTTAGACTCGCCGCGCGATGAGGGACAGGCGGGCCAGGCGATGACCCCGAGCCAGGAATCCACCCGCCCCACCTGGAGCCTGATGGGCTGCGGGTGCGGGGCGGTGATGGGCGTGATCCTGATCGTGATCATGGGGCTCGCCTGGTACAGCTACGAAAAGTCGAAGGCGTTCAAGGAGGAGCTCGGCGACCCGGCGGCCCGCGACCGAGCGAGCCGGCAGATCCTGGGCTACCGCGAGCTCCCGGAGGGTTACCACCCCATGGGCGGCTTCTCGGTCCCCTTCGTCATGAAGATGGCCATGCTCTCCGACCGGGAACCGGCTCCCGGCGAGACGGTCGAGGGGGCGGCGGATGCCTTCGACCGGCGAGGCTTCGTCTTCATGAAGACCCGCGCCCTCGGCGACCGGGACCGCAAGCTTCGCGAGTACTTCGCGGGTCGCCGCGAGACGAGCGACTTCTTCCACGACGTCGATCTCCAGTTCGCGTCGTCCGAGGTCCTGGGCCGGGGCGCCCTCGACGCCGCGGGAGGCCACGTGCTCTGGGTCGCGGAGCGAGGGACGATGAAGCTCGGCGGGTCGACGCGCGACGAGGTGCTCGCCCGGCTCCTGGTCGAGTGCCCGGACGACGGGCGCCTGCGCGTGGGCATGTGGTTCGAGCCCGCGCCGGCCGAGGGCTCGGCGTACGGCGGAACGCCCGCCGACGGCGAGGCGATCGGCCGTTTCCTGAATCACTTCCGGCTCTGCGACTCGTAATGGAGGCCGGAGGAGGAACGCGATGAACGGGGCATCGACCGGCAAGCGCACCGCGTGGCATTACATCGGCTGTGGCTGTGTCGTCCTGGCGGTCCTGGGAGCGCTGACGGCGGGCGGGGTGGGCTGGTTCTTCTACACCCGGGCGAAACAGTTCAAGGCCGAGATCACGGATCCTGCGGCCCGGGCGGCCAAGGTGCGCTCGATCCTGGACTACGACGAGCTTCCCGACGGCTACTACCCGGCGATCGGGATGTCGATTCCCTGGGTCATGGAGATGGCGATCCTCAGCGACCACGAGCTTCCCGCGGGCGAAGACATGAAGCGCATGGACGACCGGGACCTGATGGGCGGGAAGGGCTTCCTCTACTTCGCGTTCCGCTCGTTCGGCGGTGCCCAGGGCGAAGAGCGTGGCTACGCCCAGACGAACTTCGACTTCGACGCCCAGAAGGAGCTGGGCAGGGGCGAGGTCGAGGCCGGCGGCGCGAAGGTGAGCTGGGTGGCCCGGCTCGGGAACCTCCACCGCAGGGGGGAGACCCTGTCGACGGTGGCCGCCGAGCTCGAGATCGACTGCCCGCAGGACCAGCGCGCGCGCCGTGCGGTCTGGTTCACCCCGGCGCCGGAAGGCGACGACTACGCCGGCACCCCGGCCTCACCGGACGCCCTCACCGCCTTCCTGGACCACTTCCGGTTCTGTGGGTGAAGCTCCGCGGACGAATGACTACTCCTCGCCGTAGCGGATCTCCATCGTCCTCAGGCGCCAGGCGGAGAGGGCGACCAGCAGCGCGGCCACCAGCAGCAGCCCGGGCACGGCGAGCCAAGGGGAGGGCGCCTCGGAGAGGAGCGCCAGGGCGCCCTCGGGCGGCGGCACCGGCTGGAGCGCCTGGAGGTAGAAGATCACGCTCAGCCGCTTCAAGAGCGGCGGCAGCAGGAAGTTCAGCCCCTCCCACACGAAGACCGCGAGCGCCGGCAGGATCGGGTTGCGGAAGAACAGCCCCGAGGCGAGGAAGACGGCGCCGTACCCGACCACCCCCAGGAGCGTGACGCCCAGGTAGCCGGCGAGCTGGCCCAAACCCCCGCCCGCGGCGAAGAAGCTCCCGTAATCGCCGGACCCGGCCCCCTGGGTCAGGGGCAGGAAATGGACGAGGAACGAGAGGAGGGTGGTGCCCCCCAGAACCAGTCCGGCGGCCACCAGGCCGGCCCCCAGCTTGCCCGCCACCAGGACCTCCCGGCGCACCGGCGTCAGGAAGTAGTAGTGGAGGCTCCGCTGCTGGATCTCGGCCCGGAACAGGCGGGTGAAGACCAGGAGGCAGACGAAGAAGATCACCAGCCGGCAGACGAGCCCGGAGAAGAACACGCTGTACTCCTGGCTGAGCGTGCCGGCGGCGGGCACCTCGGGCGGCGCCCCGAAGATCCCGAAGGTCCGGACCCAGGCGTAGATCAGCACCAGCCCCACGGGGAACGCGGCGATCAGGTAGAGACCGAGGGCCCGCAGGCCGAAGAAGTTGCGTCCGATCTCGAGGCGGGCCACCGCCAGGGCCTGGCGGCTCCAGAGGCCCCAGCGCGCCTCGCGCTCCGGTGCGGCAGCGCTCACGACACCGCCCCCGGCTCCGAGCCGATGAGATACCGGTAGACCGACTGGACGTCCTCGTCCACCGGCAGCACCGTCTCGACGGTGAAGCCCTCGCCGGCCACCACCCGGTTGAGGAGCAGGTAGAAGGCGTCGGCGTTGCGGGTCGCCACCACCACCCCCGAGCCGTCCTCGACCAGCCGCGCCTCGACCACGCCGTCCTCCTCGAACACCCGGGCCGCCAGGCGCGACGGCCGGTCGCAGCGGATGAGGATCTTCATCGGGTGGCTCTCCATCTCGGAGCGC
>CAZIIB010000285.1:0-5480 GCA_964539125.1 uncultured Thermoanaerobaculia bacterium
ACCCGTCACGGTCCACTGATGAACGGCGTCATGTCCCAGCTCGCCGACGCCCAACCCATGGCCTTGCAGTGGACCGCCGAGACCCAGGGGGCGGGCCTGGTGGCGAGTCTCCTGGACCTCGACCGCGCGGGCTCGTGGCAGCAGTTCCACGCGGCCCTCGCCGGCTGGGACGGTCCGAGCGTCAACTTCACCTACGCCGGAGTCGACGGCCACATCGCGTACCAGGGGACGGGGCGCGTGCCGATCCGCCCGGCGGGCGACGACGGCACGATGCCGGTGCCGGGCTGGGACGGGGCCCACGAGTGGCAGGGGTTCATCCCCTACGAGGAGATGCCCCACGTTGTCGACCCCCCCGCCGGCTTCCTGGTCACCGCCAACAACAAGACCGTGGGACCCGGCTACCCCTACTTCATCGCCCAGGACATGGCCGACCCCTACCGGGCGGAGCGGATCACCCGCACGCTGGCCGGGGAGGACCGGGTGAGCGTGGACGACGCGAGGCGGCTCCAGGCCGACCTCTACTCGATCCCCGGAAGCGAGCTTCGCCCCTACCTGCTCGCGGTTCGGCCCAGAAACGACCTCGAGCGCCGAGCCCTCGCCCAGGTGAAGGCCTGGGACCTGCGGGTCACGGCGGACAGCTCCGGGGCGGCGGTCTACGAGGCCTGGTTCTACTTCCTCTGGCCCGAGATCTTCGGCGACGAGCTGGGCGAGGACCTGGCCACCTCGTACCGCTCTCTGGGGATCAGCCGCACGCCGATGCTGGTGGCCCTCATGGCCGATCCGCACAACCGCTGGTTCGACGACGTCACCACCCCCGAACGCGAAGGGCGCGATGAGATCGTGGCCCGGGCCTTCCGCCGGGCGGTGGCCTTTCTCGCCCAGCGCTACGGCGACGACCCGGCGGCCTGGAGCTGGGGCGAGGCCCACACCGTGACCTTCGCCCAGGCTCCTCTGGGGCAGAGCGGCATCGCGCCCCTGGAGTGGATCTTCAACGCCGGGCCGATGCCGGCCTCGGGCGACATCTTCACCGTCGACGAGGGCACGCCGGACCTCGGCCACCCCTTCGCCATGACCTTCGGCGTCTCCCAGCGTTTCATCGCCGACCTCGCCGACCTCTCGCGCTCGCTGGCGGTCAACAGCACGGGCCAGTCGGGCCTCGCCTTCCACCGCCACCGGGCGGACCAGGTGGCGCTCTGGTCGCGGGTGGAGTACCACACGGTCCTCACCACCCGAAAGGCGGCCGACGCCGCGGCCGAGGGCCACCTGCGCCTGGTGCCGGGGGGCGGTGGCGGCGGCCGCTGAGCCTCCGGCCTCGGAAGGCAGCGTCCATGGAGATCCGCCGCACCCGGCTCTGGAACCGGGACTTCGTGCTCCTCTGGCAGGGGCAGCTCGTCAGCCAGCTCGGCACCCAGGCCTTCGCCATCGCCATGGTGTTCTGGATCAAGCGCCAGACCGAGTCGGCGACGATCCTGGGCCTCGCCATGCTGGCCGGCTCCCTGCCCCTGGCGCTCCTCGCTCCCCTGGGAGGCACCCTGGCCGATCGCCTGCCGCGCCGGGGGATCCTGGTGGCCGGCGACCTGGTGCGGGGCGCGGCGTCCCTCTCCCTGGCCGGCCTGGTCCTCGCCGGGCCGGACGGCCCCGGAGTGATCCTCGGCGCCCTGATCGCCACCAACTGCCTCATGGGGACGGTGGACGCGGTCTTCCGGCCGGCGGTCTCGGCCGCCGTGCCCGACCTGGTCCCCGCCGAGCGCGTGGCCGGCGCCAACGCCCTGAACCGGATCTCGTTCGACATCTCGACCTTCGTCGGGCAGGGGATCGGCGGCGTGCTGTTCCAGGTCCTGGGGCCGGGCCTGCTCTTCCTGACCGACGGATTGACCTACGTCGCCTCCGGGGTGAGCGAATGCTTCCTGCGCCTCCCCGGGCGCGCCACCGGGGGGGAGGATCTCGGCGGCGCGACCTCGGCGGTCCGCGCCGACCTGGTCGCCGGCCTGCGCCACGTGTGGGGGCGCAAGGGTCTGCGCACGGTCCTGTTGCTCTCGCCCCTCGACAGCTTCCTGCTGGTGGCGATCGTGGTGCTCCTGCCCTTCTTCGTGGAAGACTTTCTGGGGGCGGGGCCCGAGTGGTACGGCTTCCTGGTGGGCTCTTTCGGGGCCGGGTCGCTGGTGGGGAGCCTCGCCGCCGGAGCGAGCCGCGTCGAGGGCAGGCTGCGCACGCGGCTCTTCCTGGCCGGCTCCTTCGGCTTCGGGCTGGCGGCGGTGGGTCTGGGCCGCACCAGCTCGCCGGAGATCGCCCTGGCCCTGGTCTTCGCCGCGGGCGCCATGAACGGCTTCAACCTGATTCAGATCATCACCCTGCTCCAGGTGACCACGCCGCCCCAGCTCCGGGGGCGGGTGTTCGGCCTGTTCGAGACCCTCTCCCTGTCCATGACCCCGGTGGCGGCCGCCTTCGCCGGCCTGGTGGCCGACCTGGTCCACCAGGACGTGCCGGCCGTCTACACCGGCTGCGGCGTCGGCCTCCTGCTGGTGGCCCTGGCCTTCGCGGTCAGCCGCGAGGCCCGGGCGTTCCTGGCCTTCGAGGGCGCCGGACCGGAGGCGGCGGAGGCGGCGCCTCCGGCCGCCGCGCTGGAGCTGATCCGAGAGGAGACCCCCCCATGAGAGCCCGTTCCGCCTGCTTCGCCGCCCTGCCCCTCCTCGTTCTCCTCGGCGCGTCCGCCACCCGGCCCGCCCCGGGACCAGCCGCCCGACCCGGCGAAGCCCCGGCGGCTTCCGCCCCGGTTCCTCCGGGGCAGGCGGTGCAGGCCGCCGACCGGGCCCTCGCCGCGGCCGTGGCCGGTGACCGCCGGGACGCCTTCGGCGACCTGGTGGCCGCCGATACCGTCTTCCTGGGCTCGCGGACCTCCCGGGGGCGCGACGCGGTCCTCGCCGCCTGGGCGCCGTTCTTCGCCCCGGGCGGGCCGACCCTGGAGTGGGCGCCGAGCGAAGGCCACGCCGCGGCCTCCGGGGAGCTGGCCTACACGGTCGGCGACTACACCCTCACCCTGCCCGGGAGCGAGGGCGCCGAGCCGACGGTCGAGCGGGGTCGCTACGTCACCGTCTGGAGCCGGGGAGAGGACGGGCGCTGGAGGGCGGCCTTCGACGGCTCCCTGGCGGCCAGCCGGAGCGAGGGGATCGAGACCGCCCTGGCCGGCCGCGAGGGGTTTGCCCCCGGGGCCGGCTGGACGGTGTCGTGGCGCCCGGCCGAACGCGTTCTCCGCTCGGCGGCGGGCGACCTGGCCGTCGCCTTCGGTGGATACGAGCTGCGGGTGCCTGGGGAGGGGGGCGCGGAGACCGTTCTCGGAGGCACCGGGTTCGAGGTCTGGAAGCGGGAAGCTGGCGGCCCCTGGAAGGCGGTCGCCTCGAGCCTCACCCGGCCCCATCCGTGAGGTCCGCCGCCGGCAGGAGAGCTCGCCGGACCCAGATCTTCAGGGGCGGCAGGTGCGATGGGGCGAAGCGGTGATCGGTGGGGTCGGGCAGGTTCTCGTAGGCGTCGTCGGGGGCTCCGGGAACCACCAGAGCGAAGCCCGCATCGTCTTCGGGATGAAGGACGGGCCGGGGCCACCCGCGGCGGGGGACCACCAGGTCGGCGCGGGCGAGATCCACCTGGGGCAGGCCCAGGCGTCGCCGGGCGAAGCGCTGGCCACCGGGCCCAACCACCGGCACGCCCAGGTAGAAGTGCAGGCTCTCCCAGGCGTAGGACGCCACCACCAGCCGCGGCGGCTGCCGGAGGCCCCGCGCGACCCGGACGATCGCCGACACCGGTCCGGTCTCCCGGCGCTCCTGCTGGAGCAGGAAGCGGAGCAGGGGGGAGTCGGGCCTGCCCTGATACGCGAGCTTGTCGAGGACGCCCGCCTCTCGGTCCGGGTAGGTGTGGCCGGGCCGGGCCAGGGCGATGGGCAGAGCGGGGAGGGCCGGCAGCAGGTCGGTGAGGAGCAGGACGGCCAGAAAGGCGCCGCCGGCCAGGACCGAGCGCCGGTGGAGCCCCTCCCACAGGCCGCCCAGAGCCGCCGCCGCCAGGGGCCAGACCGGGAGCAGGTAGCGGGCGGTCCCCAAGGGGGCCTCCAGGCTCACACCCACCAGGAGCGCGGCGGTCAGGACCGCCAGTAGCTCCAGCTCGCGGACCCTGGGGGCGCCGGCTGCGCCCTGCCGGCGCGCCCGCCACCCGAGCCAGGCCAGGGCCGGCCACAGGACGGCGGGCAGCAGGGTGTACTGGAAGCGCCAGATCTGGGTGAGGAGCAGGAAGCCGCGGCCGGCCGGGCCCAGCGAGGGCGGGCGCACCTGGGAGGCGGCGACCAGGGCGAGCCACGGGGCGGCGAGGGCCGAGAGCAGGGCCAGGGAGCCCACGAGGGGGGCCAGCGGCAGGCCCCGTCGGCGGTCGAAGAGGACGCCGTGGACCAGGAAGCCCGCGGCCAGCACCAGGCCGGTCAGGGGGTTGGCGTAGAAGACCAGGGTCAGGCCGAGGGCCAGAGACGCGCCGGGGGAGAGGCCCGGACGCCGGCTCCCGGGCTCCGTCCCCGCCGCGCTCCACCGGCGCTCGTAGGCGGCCGTCGCCCAGAGCCCGCCGAGAAACAGCAGGGAGTAGTAGCGGCACTGGCGCGAGTAGAGGACGAAGGCGATGGAGAGGGAGTAGATCAGGGTCGTCACCACCGCCGTGGAGGGGGCGTCCCGGCGCCGCCGCCAGGCGAAGACGAGGGGCACCGAGAGCAGGGCGAGCAGGGCGAAGGGGAGCCGCGCTCCCGCCGTGTCGTGGCCGAAGAGCGCCAGCCCGGCCGCGGCCAGGTAGTGCTGGAGCCACGGGTGCCACGCCCAGACCAGGTGGCCGCCGAGGCGGACGGAGTCGCGCCCCACCTCCTGGGTCACCAGGTGGTGGCCGTCCCAGGGAGTGGGGTAGCCGAACGCGAGGACGTTCGCCGCCAGGTTCGCGGTCTCGGCCTCGTCCTGCCAGAGGAGCGGGGTGTCGAGGCGCCAGAGGAGGAGGAAGGCGGCGAGCAGGGTCAGCGCCAGGGGGGCGGCCAGGCGGCCGAGTCTCGGCACGGCGGCGGGCTACCCGGAGGCCGCCACCTCTTCCGCCTCGACGATCCAGCCGTCGCGGAGCTGGATGATCCGCTCACCGTAGGCGGCCCAGTTCTCGTTGTGGGTCACCTGGATGATCGTCGTGCCCGCCTCGTTGAGCTGCTTGAGGAGGTCCATGATCATCTGACCCTGGCTGGTGTGGAGGCTGCCGGTGGGCTCGTCGGCCAGGATCAGCCTGGGGCTCGCGATGGTGGCGCGCGCCACGGCCACGAGCTGCTGCTGGCCGCCCGAGAGCTGGCTCGGGTAGAGGTCCTTCTTGCCCACGATCTGGAAGCGGTCGAGGATGTCGGCGACCAGCGCCTGGCGCTCCGAGCGCTTGACGTTGCGATAGGAGAGGGGGATCTCCAGGTTCTCGTAGACCGTCAGGTCCTC
>CAZIIB010000286.1:0-2948 GCA_964539125.1 uncultured Thermoanaerobaculia bacterium
AGGCGCCCTCCCGGCGCGAGACGCCCCCTGCCGAAGGGGTCGGCGGCGGGGAATGCCAGGAGGTCGAGGTCGCGGGCGAGCGCCAGATGGGAGAAGCCGTCGTCCAGGAGGAAGAGGTCGGGAGGCGGTGCGAGGTGCTCCAGGGCGTGGCGGCCGGCCTGGTAGCGATCGGCGGCGACCAGGACCGCGACGCCGGGCAGCTCCGCCGCCAGCAGCACCGGCTCGTCGCCGGCGACCGACGGCTCGCCGAGGAGCGCCTCGCCGGGCACCCCGGTCGAGACCACGAGCACCTCGGGGCCTCCCCGCAGGCGGGAGCGCCCGTAGCCGCGCGAGAGGATCGCCACCCTAAGCCCCGCGCCCCGCAGATGCGCGGCGAGCGCGGCGGTGAGGGGGGTCTTGCCCGCCCCTCCCCAGTGGAGATTACCCACCGAGAGGACCGGCCGGGGCAGGCGGCGTGCCCGGGTCCGCCAGAACTCTCGCCGCGCCCGGTGGGCCGCGCCGTAGAGGAGCTGCCACGGGGAGCGGGGCGGAGGTGGAGCGGGCGGTAGGGGCATCGGCGAGTCAGCGCTCATCGGGGCTCATCGGGGCTCATCGGAGCAGGGGGCGCAGCATCTCGACGGTCTTCGCCAGGGCGCCGCGGTTGCGCTCGACGAGCTCGCGGCCCCGACGGCCCAGCTCGCGCGCCTCCTCCGGCCGGTCGAGCCAGCGGCCCCAGGCGGCGGCCAGCCCGGCGGCGTCCGCCACGCGCCCCCAGGCGCCGGCGCGGTCGAAGTCCTCCGCGACCTGGCGGAAGTTCTCCATCGAGGGCCCTACCGCCACCGGCACTCCCCAGCGGGCGGCCTCGAGAGGGTTGTGGCCGCCGGCGGGGACCAGGGTACCGCCGACGAAGGCCGCGGCGGCGGATCGATAGAGGGAGGCGAGCTCACCCAGGCTGTCGAGGAGCACGACGTCGGCGGTCTCCCCGAGCCGGCTCCGGCGGGCGAGGGCCAGGCCTCGGGCCTCGACCGTCGCGGCGGCCTCGTCCCAGCGCTCCGGATGGCGGGGCGCCAGCACCAGCAGGGCCCGCCGGCCGCCGCCCAGGCTCTCGAACGCCTCGAGCACCTGGCGCTCCTCGCCGGCCATGGTGGAGCCGGCCACCAGCAGTGGCCGGCCGGCGGCGAGCCGCTCGAAGCGGACTTCGAGCTCCGCCAGCACCGGGGGCTCGGGGGTCTCGTACTTGAGGTTGCCGGTGACCCGCACCCGCTCGGTGTCGACTCCCAGCTCCGCGAGCCGCCTGGCGTCCTCCTCGGTCTGCACACCGAAGACCTCGACGCCGTCGAACAGCAGCCCGAGGAGCCGGCGGAGACGCCGCATGCGCCGGAAGCTCCGGTCCCCCACCCGGGCGTTGACCACCGCCACCGGAATCTTCCGGCGCTTCGCCTCGCGCAGGACAAGGGGCCAGTAGTCGCCCTCGACCAGGACCAGGGCGCGAGGTGCGAAGCGGCGGAAGAAGCGGGAGACGGCGAAGCCGAGGTCGAAGGGCAGGTAGGCGACGTCCGAGGTTTCGCCGAAGAGCGCCCGGGCTCGCTCCTGGCCCGTGGGAGTGACCGTGGTCACGACCGTCGGCGGCTCGCCCGGCAGGGCCTGGGCCAGGGTCGCCGCCACCGCCACCTCGCCGACGGAGACGGCGTGGACCCAGAGCCCGCCGGTCCGCGGGGGCGAGGCGGCCCCGCCGCGACCCAGCCGTCCCGCGAGGGTGGGGAGATAGTGTCGGCCGCGGCGCGCCAGGAGGACCGGCCCGGCGAGCACCAGGGCGAGGGCCACGGTCCCCTGGTAGGCCAGCCACCCCGGTCCGCCTCGCCCGACGGACGTCTCCGCACCTTGCTCCGACTCGTTCACGGGGGCGCAGTATAATTGTCCTCTTCGGTACCGGCCGGCCCTCGTCCGAACCCTGCGCGGGGCCCCTCCGAGCGCTATGAGCGATCGACGACATAGACGGGACGACGCCGGCGAGCGTAGAAACGGGCGAGGAAGGGAAATGCCGGAGCTCGTGTACTCAGAGTCGCGCCAGCGCGTCGTGTGGGCCGAACGGTCCGACCGGGAGCTCCTCGCGGGCATCCGGGCGGAGGACGAGACGGCGCTCGACGAGCTGATCGAACGCAAGACCGGTCCGCTGCTCCAGCTCGCGTACCGCATCCTCGGCGACCGGGAGGAAGCCCGCGACGTCGTCCAGGTCGCCTTCTTCAAGGTCTGGGAGAATCGCGACCGCTTCGATGACCGCTGGAGCCCGAACACCTGGATCTACCGCATCGTGAACAACCTCGCCATCGACCACCTGCGCTCGCGCCGGAGCCGCGAGCGGCAGGTCGAGCCGGTCCGGCGCCACATGCTCCACGTGGCCGACGGCCGGTCCCGCCGGAACCTGTCGAGCCTCGACGGCTCGGAGGTCCTGGGGATCTTCCGCGAGCTCTCCCGGGAGCTGACGGACAAGCAGCGCTCGGTCTTCATCCTGCGCGAGCTCGAGGGCCTCTCCTCCCAGGAGGTCGCCGAGGTCGTCGGCTGTCGCGAGTCGACCGTCCGCAACCACCTCTTCAACGCCCGGAAGATCCTGCGCAAGGAGCTGCTGGAGCGGTACCCGGAGTACGCGGGGGAGTTCGCCGAAGGCGACGAGGCGAAGGGAGGGCGAAGGTGAGCTGCCCGGACTGGACTCGGCTCGCCGCCCACCGGCGGGACGACGCAGGCGCGGGGAGCGCCGAGGAACCGGCCGACTGGGCCGACGCCCTCGAGCACCTCGACGGCTGCCCCCGGTGCCGGGAAGAGGCCCTCGAGGCCGATCCGCTCCTCCTCTTCCGGCGCCTGCCCCGACTCGCGAGTGACGCGGACGACGTGCGACTCGTGCGCTCGGGGGTCGAGGCCATGCGGCGCGTGCGGAGGATCGAGGCCGAGGGTGCCGCGAACTCTCGGTCGTC
>CAZIIB010000286.1:2958-5475 GCA_964539125.1 uncultured Thermoanaerobaculia bacterium
CGGCCGGTGGTGGCGCCGCGCCGCGGCCGCGGCCGGCCTCGCCGGTATCCTGCTCAGCGCGGATCCATCGTTGCACGAAGGAGGCGCCGCGATGGACTCCGTCGCGCGGATGAGGGTCGGCGCCACCCTCGCGCGAACGGCTCCCGCCTCGTATCCGGAGGACCCCTCGGATTGGGCCGCGGTCGACGAGATCGAGCGACCGAGCGCCACCGTCTACCACTTCGACGGCGAGGACGTCGGAGTCGTGATGGTAGTCGACGCCAGCCTCGACGTCTGACCCGGCATCCCACCCCGATTCGGGGCGAGCCGTCCTTCGATGAAGACGATCCGACCGAGACTCCCGAGTGGCCTTGTCATGCTTTGGCTGGTCTGTGGCCTCGCCGGCCTGCCCGCCGGGGGTCTTGCTCAGAGCGCTCCGCGGGCCGAGAGCCCGCAGCGGGCTCAGGAGGCACCGAGAGTCTCGGGACAGCAGCCCGGCCGCCCGCCCGGGGTGCAGGTGTACGCCTACACCTTCCGGCACAAGCGGGCGGCCGAGGCGCTGGTGCTCATCCGACCGCTGCTGAGCAAGGAGGGGACGATCGAGCTACAGCCCGAGAGCAACACCCTGGTAGTGCGCGACACGTTGGCGGCGCTCGGCCGGATCGTGCCCACCCTGCATGCCTACGACCGCCCACCCCAGCCGTTGCGGATCCGGGTGATGATCGTGCGCGCCTCCACCCGCGTGGTGTCCGGGATTCCGGAGGCCAAGCCGCTGCCCCCGTGGCTCGAGCAGCGCCTGCGCGGGCTGCTGCGCTGGGACCACTACACGGTCCTCGCAGAGTCCGGTCTCGACACCGAGGAGGGCCAGGACGTCTCCGACGAGGTCGGCGGGCTCTACGGGGTGAGCTTCCGGCTCGGCAGCGTCTTCGAGGACGAGCGGATCCAGCTTCGTGACTTCAGGATCTGGCACGCGGACCGGAAGATCGAGAAGCCTCTCCTGCGGGCCACCCTCAACCTCTGGCTGGGCAAGCCGAAGGTCCTCGGCCTGGCCAACAGCGAGTCCTCCGACCAGGCTCTGATGGTGGTGCTCAACTGCGAGCGCCCGGAGCCCGCCCGGAATCAGGTCTCCCCCGTGATCTCACCGCCGGAGAGGCCGTGATGCAGTTCGTCGCGCGAGTGGGGACGCCCGAGGGGAGGGTGATCGAGGAGCAGCACAGCGCTTCGGATGCCGCCGCGTTGCGCAGCGAGCTAGAGAAGCGAGGTCTCCACGTGTTCGAGCTCCGGCGCAGCGGCCTGGGCGGCGGGTTGGCGCTGCCGTCGCTCGCCGGGCGCCGGCGCCGGCGCATCGACGAGCGGCAGTTCCTGGCGTTCAATCAGGAGATGGCCGCCCTGCTCCACGCCGGGCTGCCGCTGCTCCAGGCGCTGGACCTGGTCGGCGGGCGGATGAAGCAGGGGACCTTCCGCGGCGTCCTCCAGGACGTGCGCGACCGGGTGAAGACCGGCGAAGACCTCTCCGAGGCCTTCGCCGTTCATCGCGCGCTGTTCCCGCGCCTCTACCCGTCGATCCTCAAGGCGGGGGAGCGCAGCGGCGAGCTCGAGCAGGTGATCCGCCGCTTCATCCGATACCAGAAGCTGGTCCTGGACGCGCGCAAGAGGGTGGTCTCGGCCCTGGTCTACCCCGCGGTCTTGATCTGCCTGTCGGCGATCATGATCACGATCATGATGACCTTCGTGGTGCCCAAGTTCGAGGTCTTCTTCGCCGGTTCCCAGGTGACGCTGCCCTTGATCACCCGCATCATGCTCGGCATCGGCACCACGATCCAGGCCAACTGGGTCGTGATCCTCCTGGTCCTCGGCGGCGGCGCTTTCTTCCTCTGGCAATGGCGGCAGACGGCGTCGGGCTCCCTCGCCCTCGACCGGTTGCGGTTGAAGCTTCCCTTCCTCGGGCCCGTGCTCCACCGCTTCGCGCTCTCGGAGTTCTGCCGCTCGCTCGCTACCTTGCTCGCTGGCGGCATGCCGCTCGTGCCGTCGCTCGAGATCGCGGTCGCCGCGGTCGGCAACGGCGAGGTCCGGCAGCGCCTCGAGCCGGCCATCCAGAAGGTGCGCGAGGGCCAGTCGTTCTACGGCGCGCTCGAGGAGAGCGACGTCTTCACCGATCTGGCGGTCGACATGGTGCAAGTGGGTGAGGCCACCGGCGCCCTCGACGAGATGCTGTCGAACGTCTCGGACTTCCTCGACGAGCAGGTCGAGACCCGGATGCAGCGGCTGCTGACCCTGATCGAGCCGATCATGCTGGTGTTCATGGGAATTATCATCGGGACCATTCTGATTTCCTTGTATCTGCCGCTGTTCAGCGCGCTGGCCCAAACACAGGGATAGAGGGGACGCCGGAGGCTCCCGGGCGGAGAGGAACGAGTAGACGAGCGGCGGAGCGGCTGAAGCCGCTAGACGAGCGAGCCGCGGGACGCGTTAGAAAGGACGAACGCCGAGCCGAGAAACGAGCGGGGCTTCGAGACACGAACGATGATCGCATCCGAA
>CAZIIB010000287.1:0-5462 GCA_964539125.1 uncultured Thermoanaerobaculia bacterium
CCGCTGATCACGTTCCGGGCCTCCGGCGCCGTGCCGCCGACGGTGTTGCCGTCGGAGAAGAGCTCGACTCCCGAGCCGGTCAGCGGTCCCACCGTGGAGCCGTCGGGCTCGAGCCCGATCAGGTTGCCTTCGACCGTGACCGAGCCGGAGGAGGTCACGATCCCGCTGCCCGGGAAGTCGACGATCGACAAGCCGCGCACCACGCTGCCGGCGGCGCTCCCGGAGAAGGAGAGGGCGTCGCCGCTCCCGAGCGAGCTGCCGTCGAGGACGATCTGGAGGGTGCCGTCGAAGACCGTGGCGTCGGTGTTCTCGACCGCGCCGCTCTGGCTGTAGCCGTCGATCGTGACCGGCTGGGTGATCGCGGGCAGGGCGCTGGCCAGGGCGATGGTGTGCGGCCCCCCGCCGGCGATCGAGAAGTCGATCTCGTCGGCGTCGGCGGTGGCGTTCGCCGCGAGGATCGCTTCGCGGAGCGAGCAGTGGGTGCCGTCGCACGTTCCGTCGTCCGTATCGTTCGTGGAGTTCACCGTGAAGATCGTCGCGGCCTTGGTGGCGATCGCCGCGAGGCCGTCGCGCGAGGCGACGATCAGGTCCGGGAGGCCGTCCGTGCCGAGCCGGACGGGCAGCGTAACGAAGGCCTGTGCGGCGTCCCCGGCGCGGAGCCGCTCGGTGAGCGAGGCTTCGGGGGCCAGGGGCTGCCGGACGGAGCGTGAAGGCACCTCGAGCCACTCGGGGTGAGCGGAGGACGGCCGAGCGCCGGGCGCGCTGAGCGGAGCGAGCCGCGTCCTCGCCGGGCCGGCCGGGCGGCCGTTGGCACGGACGCCGGGGGTGGTCCTTCCAGTGCGGACCGCGGGCGCCGCGCCCGGGGCCGCGGACGGCGTGGGTTCGGGCACCCGGCGCTGAAGCACGAGCTTCCGGCCACCCTTGGTCCGCACCCGGAGCTCCGCGCGGCCGAGGGCGTCGGGCACGAGGTCGGCGGCCGAAAGGCTCTCGACGGCCCGGCCCAGGGCGAGCCGCTCCCAGGAGGGAGCCGGCACGGCGGCACGGGCGGCGGCCGGGAGCGACAGCTTGCGGTCGCGGCCCGCGAGCACCCAGACGTCCGCACCGGCCGCGACCGCCACGTCGCGCCAGGGGCCTTCGTGGAAGCGACCCAGCGCGATGGCGCTCGCCGGTGCGGGAAGCGGGTGGACCTCCGGCTCGCTCGTGAGGGCGCCGCGGGCCCCCTCGAAGACCAGAAGGAGCGGCCCCCGGGCGCCGGTCACCCCGACCACCAGGTCCGCGAGCCCGTCCCGGCGGTTCACCTCGCCGCTTGCCCAGGCGGTGAGGCGGCCCGGTAGCTCGAGCGAGCCGAGGCCGCCGAGCCGGCCGGCCCCGTCGCCGGGCAGCCAGTGGAGGCTCTCGTCGTCCCGGGCACCGAAGGCGAGGTCCAGATGGCCGTCGGCGTCGAAGTCCCCGGCGGCCATCCAGGTCGCTTCGACCGGCACTCCGGTCGACGACAGCTCGGCTCCGAACCCGGCGGGATCCCCGGGCCGCGCCCCGGCCAGGACGACCACCGTGGACCTCCCGCCAACCGTCTCCGCCACCGCCAGGTCCCGCCGCCCGTCCTCGTCGAAGTCGCCCGCCGCGAGGGCCGTCGGCGCGCCGGCGGCGGGCCGCGCGAGTCGGAGGAGGACGGCATGGGGTTCGGCGTTCGAGGCCTCCGCGCCCGTCGCGAGCAGACAGAGCCAGGTGAGGAAGGCGGCCAGCCGCCGCCTGGAAGCGAGAGTTCCGGTCATCGCGCGCTCCTTTCAGAACCGCCGTGGAGCGGGCGAGCGCCGTGCGACCTCGCGGTCGATCGCCTGCCCGCTCAATGAAGATCCGTGATGACCGGTGGGACGGACCGCGTCTTGCGGTTTCCCCCGGGGGCCCCGCGGCCGGGCCGCGGCCGGCCCGGCGACCGATGCTTCGGCGTGCCGGAACGGATCACTCCGCCCGCCCAGTCGCCGGCCACGGCGGCCGTGGTCGCCGGCTGCCAGCCGTCCGACCCGGTCGGCGTAGTAGTGCTCCAGGGCCGCGAGGCCCAGCGCTTCCTTGCTGTCGAAGAAGTGGTAGAAGCTGCCCTTGCTGAGCCCGGCGCTCCGGATCACCTCGTCGACTCGCATGGCGGAGTGGCCGTCGCGCAGCATCGACGTCTCCGGCGACTCCGCAACGGGCGTGATAGCTTGTCGAAAGTCATCCCGCATTTCCGAGGTTCGATCGCGATGAGTCTAGATCCGGGCGCCACCATCGGCCCCTACGAGATCACCGCCAAGCTGGGCGAGGGCGGGATGGGGGAGGTCTACCGCGCGAGAGACGCCAAGCTCGAGCGCGACGTGGCGATCAAGGTGCTGCCGGCCGCGTTCGTCGAGGACCACGAGCGCCTCCAACGCTTCGAGCGCGAGGCGAAGCTCCTCGCCCAGCTCAACCACCCGAACATCGCCCACATCTACGGCATGGAGGCGAGCGGCGACTCCCATGCGCTGGTCATGGAGCTCGTCGAGGGTCCGACGCTCGCCGAGCGTCTCGAGAGCGGCCCGCTGCCCCTGGAGGAGGCCTTGTCTCTGGCCCGCCAGATCGCCGACGGTCTGGAGGAAGCCCACGGGAAGGGGATCATCCATCGTGACCTGAAACCGCAGAACGTCAAGGTCAGCTCCGAAGGGAAGGTGAAGGTCCTCGACTTCGGTCTCGCCAAGGCGATGGATCCGGTGGGCACGGCTTCGGGGCCGGGTTCGGCCTCTCAGCTCGCGGCCTCTCCGACGCTGACGCTCGGCGCGACCCAGCAAGGGTTGGTGCTGGGGACGGCGGCCTACATGGCACCGGAGCAGGCGAAGGGGCTCGCGGTCGACAAACGCGCCGACATCTGGACCTTCGGCGTGGTGCTCTGGGAGATGCTCACCGGGCGGAGACTGTTCGACGGCGACTCGGTACCCGAGACCCTCGCCGGCGTGCTCAAGGAGGAGATCGACCTCGGCGTGCTGCTCGACGACGTCCCACCGTCGATCCGGCACCTGCTGCGGCGCTGTTTGGAGCGCAACCCGAAGAACCGGCTGCACGACATCGCCGACGCGCGCATCGTCCTCGACGACGTTCTCTCCGGGCGTACCGTCGACTCGCCGGAGCCCCTTGCGGACCACGCCGAGCCCGAGCCGCGCGGCCGCGTCGTGCGACGGCTCGCTCTAGGCTTTCTCTTGCTGGCGGCGGGCGGCGCCGCGGGGTGGTTCCTGAGACCTGAGCCGGCGCCGCGGACCTTCGCCGATTCTCGCTGGATGCTGGCGCTGCCGGAAGGCACCTCGCTCTCGACCGACGACGAGCCGCACATCGCGATCTCCCGGGACGGGCGCGAGCAAGCCGCCGTGGTGCTCAGCGAGCAGGGCGTGCCGCAGATCGCAGTGCGTCGCAGCGACGCCTTCGAGCCGCAGCTCCTTTCGGGCACCGAAAACGCCACTGCGCCCTTCTTCTCGCCGGACGGGACGTGGATCGGCTTTTTTCGCGACGGCGCCCTGATGAAGATCCCCGCCGAGGGCGGGGCAGCGCTCCGCGTCGCCAACATCGCCGCTGTCCCCCGCGGAGGTACGTGGAGCGAGGACGGCTGGATCTATTTCTCCGACGCCTTCGCCGCGGCTCTCTCGCGGGTCCGCCCGAGGGGCGGCGAGGTCGAGGCGGTCACCCATCTCGACACCCAGCGCAACGAGCGCACCCATCGCTGGCCGCAGGCCCTTCCCGGCGGTGACGCCATCCTGTTCACCAATGACTCGTGGGCGTCGTCCGAGTACTACGACGACGCACGCATCGAGGCGGTGCGCCCGGCCACCGGCGAGCGCCGGGTCCTGATCGAGGGCGCCAGCCAGGCGCGCTTCGTACCGGGAGGGTTCCTGGCCTTCGCACGCGGTGGCTCGCTGTTCGCGGTCCGCTTCGATCCGCACACGCTCACGGTGCGGGGCACGCCGGTCGAGGTCGCCCGCGGCGTCGCGACCGACGTCGGTTCGGGCGCCGTACAGTTCGCGATCTCGGAGAACGGCGTGGCGCTCTGGGCACCCGGTGGGCTGACGGCCTCCTACCGGGTCGTCTGGGTGGATCACCAGGGACACGAGAAGCCGGTCGAGGTACCGCCGGCCCCCTACAACGAGCTCGCTCTCTCGCCCGACGGAACACGGCTCGCCCTGGTCGGCGGTCCGGCAGGGATTTCCGATCTCTGGGTGGCCGACCTGGCGCGGGGCTCCGTCACCCGCCTGACCGCGGGCGAAATCGTTCACATGCCGGCCTGGACGCCGGACAGCTCGCGCATCGCCTATGCCGCGGCCAAGCCGGCCGTAAAGGGGGTGAGAACGCGCATCGACTGGCAGCTCGCCGACGGCAGCCGTTCAGCGGAGACGCTCGTCGAGGAGGGTCCCTGGAGGGTTCCGAGCTCCTTCACTCCCGACGGCCGGTTCCTTCTCTACGACCAGGATGAGACCCCCGACGGCACGGTACACAAATTGTGGGCTCTTTCGCTGGACGGCAAACGCGAGGTCAGGGCTTTGTCCGAGGGAGAGCGCCCAACGGCCTCGGCTGCGGTTTCACCGGACGGCCACTGGATGGCTTACGTCTCGGGCAATGCTGGCCAGGCCAACGTCTACGTTCGCCGCTTTCCAGAGGTAGGAGGACGCTGGCAGATCTCAACCTCGGCGGCCTCCGAGCCACGCTGGGCGCCGGATGGCCGCTCGCTCTTCTACCGGTCGAATGCGGTGCTCTACCGCGTAGCCGTGGACACGTCACACGGATTCCATGCCGGGCGCCCGGAACCTCTGATCGACCGGGTTGCGACCGGCGACCAAGTCCATTCCTATTCCCTTTCGCCCGACGGCTCGCGCACCATCACGTTTCGCACCGCCGAAGGCAGCGGCGCGCAGCACAGTCTCAATCTCGATCTCGGCTTCGCCCGCCGCGTAGCCGCACCCCTCCATGGAGAGCGCTGAACCGAATTGACGATCGCTGCCGGCACCCCCCTCGGCCCCTACGAGATCACCGCCAAGCTGGGCGAGGTGGCGCCGGGGCGATCGGGAGCCGCACCACGAGTTCGGCCCTGCAGGCTCACCAGCGTCGGACGGCACCTCCTGGGGCCCGGAGACCGCAAGTCGAACGACGACCCTGCCCGCGGGAGGCTCCGGGCGGCGATTCCCGCTATTCCCCCGGAGAGTAGATCCGCTCGGTGTGGCCTTCGAGCTGCTCGGGATAGAAGTAGACGACCCTGAGGTTGCCGGTCGCGTAGCGCGCGGCTTCGTCGTCGAAGTGCGGCGAGGACGGGTCGCCGCTCTCGCCACCGGCGGTCACGGCGCGGGCCCGGACGCGGTCCCCGAGCTCGACCGCCGCGACGAAGCTGTTGCCGTCGTTGCCGTACCACTTCTTCGTGTTCTCGTAGGGCCGGGCCCCGAAGGAGGCGAGCGAGCCCCAGCGCGAGGAGGTGAACG
>CAZIIB010000288.1:0-5462 GCA_964539125.1 uncultured Thermoanaerobaculia bacterium
CGGGCCGCACGTCGAGCACCAGGTGGGTGCCGGCGGCGGTGCCGTCGCTCGCCCAGAGCTCGCGGCCGTGGACGCCGTCGTCGGCGGCGAAGAAGGCGAGATTCCGGTTGGCAAGGGCGGCGATGGGCGGCTTGTCCGGGCGGGGGACGGTCAGGACGGGTGGACCCGGCAAGGCGAGGGAGCTGTCGAGACCGGGAAGGAGGTCGACGACCTGGTGGGTGTTTCCCGGCGTTCCGTCGCTCACCCAGAGCTCCCAGCCGCTCGCAGCCTCGAAGCCCGCGAAGAACAGAAGGGAGCTCGAGGGAACCATCTCCGCCGCGGCGACGTCAGCTAGCTTCTCCGTGGTGGCCGATTCGCCTCGGGTCGTCCAGAGCTGGCTTGGGAACGTCACGAAGAGCCGGGTTGCGGAGGCGGCCAGCTCGCGAGGCGGGGGATGGGGCGCCCCTTGTGGAAACGGCCGGGTGCCGGCGTCGGTTCCGTCGCTTCGCCAGAGCGAGAAGTGGTCCGAGGCGTCGCCAGCGGAGAAGTACACCGCGTCGCCGAAGCGAGTGAGAGAGCGGGGGTTCACGGGGCCGGTGGAGGTGGTCGAGGCGACGGGTACCGTGCCCGGCTCCGAGCCGTCGCTGGTCCAGAGCTCGTAGTCATCTCCCGCTGTGGGTCGGGCCGAGAAGAGGAGCTTTCCGCCCAATGCCGTGAGCGCCTGGGGATAGGAGCCGTAGAGGGGCGTCGTATCGATGTCCTTGACCATGCGGGTGGTCGCGCTCGTCCCGTCGCTCGCCCACAGCTCCTCGCCGTGGCTCCAGTCCGTGGCCTGGAGGAAGAGGGTACCCGCCACGTTGGCTGTCTCAGTGAGCTCACAGAGGATGGGCTTGGGAATGGACGAGCGCTGCTGATCGATCTTCCGGACGATCTCGGTTCCGAGTTCCGTGCCCTCGGCGTCGGTCTTCCACAGCTCCCAGCCATCCGCGTCAACGAAAGCGAAGAAGAGCGCCTGATCGCCGAGCGTGATCGAGATGAGGGGAAGCTGATAGTAGTTGAACGCCGAGTGGGAACCCGGGTTGACGTCGCGAATGAGGTGGGTTCCGCCCAAGGTCCCATCGCTCTCCCAGGGCTCGAAACCGTGTATCTCGTCGTAGCCCTGGAAGAGCACGCGGTCACCGAAGGTGTTGATCCCGAATCCGAAGGCCACGTAGACGCCACTGTCCGGGCCTGGTCGGATGTCCGCGACCATCGCGGTACCCATCTCCGAGCCGTCGGTGGTCCACAACTCTCCGCCCGCAGCCGACGTGTAGGCAACGAAGAAGAGCTTGCCTCCGGCCGCGGTGAACGACTGCGGGTTGCTGCCGAAGGAGCCCGGGTCGATGTCGCGGACGAGCACGGTGCCGCCGGTGGTGCCGTCGCTCTTCCAGAGCTCGCTGCCGTAGCCGGTCGAAGCCGCCTGAAAGAAGACCTCGCCCGAGAACGAGGTGAGGAAGCTCGGCACCGACGCCGACGGGCCGACCTGGATGTCCGCGACCATCGTGGTGTTGGCCTCGGTGCCATCGGTCCGCCAGAGCTCGTCGCCGTGAACGCCGTCGTCCGCTGGGAACAGCAGCCAGGGACCTGACGGTGCAGGCGTTGCGATATGCGTCCGGGAGGCCTGATCCACGGGGAAGAAGCCGCTCTGCGGCCCCGGTTCGACGTCCTTCACCAGATGAGTGTTCGGAAGGGTCCCGTCCGAGGTCCAGAGCTCGAATCCGTGGACGCCGTCGTCGGCCGCGAACCAGATGGCTCCGTTCCAGGGAGTCAGTGCGCTCGGGGTGGAGGAGCCGCTCGGGTTGATGTCCATCACGAGGGCGGTTGCAGCGGCGGTACCGTCGGTTCGCCAAAGCTCCAGGTCGTGCGCCGGATCGAAGGCGGCGAAGAGGAGAAAGCTCCCGGCACCGGAGGTCAGCCACCGCGGGCTCGATCCTTCGCGGCCCGGCCAGATGTCGGCGACCATCTCGGAGCCTGCGTCGGTGCCGTCGCTTCTCCACAGCTCGCGCCCGTGGACGCCGTCGTTGGCTCCGAAGTAGAGGTTCCCTTCATGGACGACGAGCTCGTCGTTCACGTCTGAAGAGCACTCGCCCGGGCAGACGTCCTTGACCATCCAGGTGCCGTCCGCGGTGCCGTCCGAGCGCCAGAGCTCCTGGCCGTGGACGCCGTCATCGGCAAAGAAGTACCCGACGCCGTCCAGCTCGACCATCGGAGAGGGGAAGAAGAACCAGGGCAGCGGATCGAAGCCCGTGGTGGCGATGTCCTTGACCAGGTACGCGGGTTGGGCGCGGAGCGCCGGCGCGGCGACGAGAAGAAGAGCGAGAGCGAGGAGCCCCCGACGAATCGAGGTGGGTTCTGCAATGCGAACCTTCATGACGGGCTCCATCCGGCCGATCTCACGTCGGGCCGGACCATCGATCCGTCGCGAAGCCACCGAACGGTGACCGGGCGGATCAGGGACAGGATTTCCAGTATACGCGAAGAGCCAGGAGCCAGCGCTGCTCTCACTATCTCGAGAACCTGCACCAGGAGTTCAAGCAGCCGAAGGGGGCCGATCCCAGCTCCCCCAACGACTCCCAGCCCTTCCTCACGTCCGTGGCCACGCGGGCGCTCATCTTCATCGAGGCCGACAACCCGAAGATCGGCTTGATGTGCGTGGTGCCAGCGGGGATGGCCGAGGTGTCGAGCTGTCAGATCACGGTGAAGGAGGGCCAGCGGGTGGAGAAGGGCGAGCAGCTCGGCATGTTCCACTTCGGAGGCTCGACGCACTGCCTCGTCTTCCGAAAGGAGGTCGACCTCGACTTCGGCTTCTACGGCCAGAAGCCGAGCCTCGAAGCTGAGAACATGCGGGTCCACACGGCCCTCGCCAGGGTGCTGTAGGGCTGCAACCGCAGCCTGTGGGATGCTAGCCTCGCAACGTCCGACCGGACTGACCGGACTGACGCCTCGGTGAGTGGCTGGAGCGCCGGGACGAGCTCCTAGTTTCCTCGAACCCATTGCCCGGCGGCGCGAAGAGGCAGGACCGGACCCCATCGTGCGAGACGGCCAGAAGGGAGAAGCCGAGTCGACGGAGGCCCTACCGGCCCGCTCGGGAACGGGAGCTGAGGGGTGAGTGAAGATCGGTCGAGGGTCGCAGGCTAGAGTAGGGCCACGGAGCCCGCGCGATGATCGAGCTCGAGTCGGAGATCCGGATCGAGAGGCCCGTGCCGGAGGTCTTCGCGTTCGTCGCCGGACGAATCCACGCGGCCATCAGGGAGAACCTGGGCAAGCTGAAGGAGCTTCTCGAGTCGGGGACGACGACGCTCCGGGACGGGAGGGTCGTCACCCTGTGAGCCCCGAGGTCGCGCTGCGTGCCGTCAAGGTCGTCCACACCGTCGCCTGGGCCTTCTTCGCGGGCTGCATCCTCGCCATCCCGGTCTGCGCCTGGCGCGGCGAGCTCCGTACGGCGGCGATCCTCATCGCCGTGGTCTTCGTCGAGGTCGTCATCATCCTGGTGAATCGTTGGCGCTGCCCCTTGACCGGCGTCGCCGCCCGCTACACCGAAGACCGCAAGGCGAACTTCGACATCTACCTTCCCCTGTGGCTGGCCAAGTACAACAAGGAGATCTTCGGCACCCTCTTCGTCGCGAGCCTCCTCTACACGTGGGCCCGGTGGCAGGGCTGGCTGCGCTGAGGCTCTGTCGATGCCATCCGGCACCATGGACTCCGTCCGCACCGAACGTCTGCTCCTGCGCCGGCCCGTCGCCTCCGACCTGGCGGCCGTGGTCGCCGTCCATGCCGACCCGGAGACGAACAGGTTCAACCCCCGGGGTCCGTCGCCTCCGGAGGCGTGTCGCGGCATGCTCGAGGCCTGGCTCGAGCACTGGGCGTCGCACGGCTTTGGCTACTGGACGGTCGCGAGGCGGGACGAGCCAGAAGAGATCGTCGGGTTCGGCGGCGTCATGCTCAAGGAGATCAGGGAGGAAGTCTGCCCCAACCTATACGTCCGGTTCCGGCCGACCGCCTGGGGTAGGGGCTACGCCACCGAAGTCGGGCTCGCCGCGGTGCGGGCGGCAATCCGGGAGCTCGGGTTCGCGCGAGTCCGTGCCGTCGTGCGCCTCTCGAACCTTCCGTCGCGGAGGGTCCTGGAACGCCTGGGCATGAACCAGATCGCAGAGCAGGCGGATGGTGAGCCCGGCCACGAGCTCAGCGCCGTGTACGAGATCAGGAGGGAAGGGCTCGAGGTGGAGGTTTGAAGGGCAGGCCGAGGCCGATGAAGGAGGTCTCCGCGTCGGAGCAAGCCGCCTACGAAGAGCTCCAGGCCTACACCCTGAGCCTCGGGGATCCGGGGTTCCTGCACCAGATCCTGGTCGACACCTGGACCCTCCAGCAAACCGACGAGCGAACCAAGCCCATGGCGATCGCGTTCGCCCTGGTGAGCCTCCACCTCCACTTCGAGCGGGGTTTCACCGGGCGCGGGGCCCAGCGGGTCCACATGCTCCTGGGCCAGCGCAAGAGGCAGTGGCCCCGGTTTCCTCTACCCGAGGACCGGGGAACGATCACCGCGAGCCAGGTGCTGGCGGCACCCCCCGGCGAGGAGCGCAACCGGTCGATCGAGACCTGGGCCGCAGAGCTCTGGGCCGCCTACCAGGAGAGCCACCAGGCGATCGCCGAGCTCCTCGCGAGCCACGGTATCGGGTGATCGGCCTCTGGCAGCCATGGGCGACGGATACACCAAGTCGTCCAGGTTTGGTGTATATTGGACCTGGGAGGTCCCATGGGAAGGACGAACATCGAGCTCGACGATCGGCTCGTGGCGGAAGCGATGGAGCTCACAGGGGCGCGGACCAAGCGCGAGGTCGTCGACATCGCGTTGCGGCGGCTGGTGGACAAGGGCAGTCTCTACCGCTCGATCCGGAGGTTGCGTGGCAAGCTCGCTTGGGAAGGCGACGTCGACTCGTGGCGCTCGTCTCGCGCCGAGCGCTGATGATCCTCGTCGATTCCAACACCTGGGCCGACTACTTCAACGGCGCTGAGGCCCCCCACGTCGAACGCCTCGCCGCCGCCCTCGAGCAAGAAGAGGACTTGACCGCCCTCCCGATCATCATCACTGAAGTCCTCCAGGGATTTCGCACGGAGCGAGGCTTTCGAGACGCGGAGGAGGTGCTGACCGCCCTGCCGCTGATCCATCCCACTCTCGGCTGCCATGTCCGCGCCGCGCGCCTCTTCAGAACGTTGCGACGCAAGGGAGTAACGGTTCGCGGTGCCGTCGACTGCGTTATCGCCCAGATCTGTCTCGATCTCGATGCCGTGTTGCTGAGCCCGGATCGAGACTTCCAAGGCATCGCCCGTCACACCTCCTTGCGCCTCTGGAAAGGCTGAGAGTTTCACCAGCCTCAGAGTTCTTTCCCTCTCAACCACCGAGGAGGCCGGGTGGCTGGGCTGGAGGGTGCCGGTGGTGCTCGACG